>JAEXUU010000307.1 GCA_023452965.1 Pseudomonadota bacterium
CCGATCCGCGTCCAGCGCGACGAGCAGGCCCGCACCGACATCCGCAACATCGCGGCGCTGCGCGTCATCAGCGCCTCGGGCGTCTCGGTCCCGCTCACCGCCGTCGCCGAGATCGGCTTCGGCGAGGGCCCGTCCTCGATCGACCGCTATGACCGTGTCCGCCGCGCCGCCAGCGGCGCCGACCTGAAGCGCGGCTTCGAGCTCGGCACGGCACAGGAGAAGTTCCAGGAGATCGTCAGGGAGGTCGGCCTGCCCGAGGGCGTGCGCATCGCTGCCACCGGCGACGCCGAGATCCAGGGCGAAGTGGTCGAGGGCTTCATCACCGCGATGACCACCGGCCTGATGCTGGTGCTCGCCGTGCTGATCCTGCTGTTCGGCTCGGTCTTCCAGCCGATCACCATCCTGCTCTCGCTGCCGCTCTCCTTCGGCGGCGTGGTGATCGCGCTGCTCGCGACCAACAACCCGGTCTCGATGCCGGTCTATATCGGCCTGCTGATGCTGATGGGCATCGTCACCAAGAATGCGATCATGCTGGTCGATTTCGCGGTCGAGGAAGTCGGGCGCGGCAAGGACCGGATGACGGCGCTGATCGAGGCCGGCCGCAAGCGCGCCCGGCCGATCGTGATGACGACGATCGCCATGGCGGCCGGCATGCTGCCCTCCGCCTATGGCGTCGGCGATGGCGGCGAGTTCCGCTCGCCGATGGCGATCGCGGTGATCGGCGGCCTGATCGTCTCGACGGTGCTCAGCCTCGTCTTCGTGCCGTCCTTCTACACGGTGATGGACGATCTCGGGCGCCTTCTGGCCTGGGCCTTCGGGCGCTTCTTCAGCAAGGCCGAGGACGAGTCGACCTGGGAGCCGATCCACGATCCCGAGCAGACGCCGGGCGAGGCCAGCGCCAAGGCGATGACCGGAAAGCTTGCCCCGCCGCGACTGGCGGCGGAGTGAGCAATGCCTGCAGGATCGCCGCTCCGGCGGCGATCCGCCTATGGCGCGGCGATGCGCTCGACGTCGGGAAGCTTCCAGCTCTTGTCGAATAGCGGCTTTTCCGGTCCGTAGAGCCGGAAGAGAAGCTCGAATTGCCGGTTCGGATCCGTCGGGACCCAGTTGGCTTCCTTCCCTGCCGGTGCCTTGTGACCGAAATAGACCTCGACCGAGCCATCGGCGTTGGTTTGGGCGCCGGGCGTGATGGAGGCGAGGCTGGCACGCGGCATGTTGCGGATGAGCGCATGCGTCTCGCGATCATAAGCGGTCACCGACCAGTACTGCTTGACTGGTGCCTTGGGCGGGACTGTCAGTCGATAGGTGGCGGAGCCGTCGAACGGGCTGCCGGCCTTGTCCTTGTTGGCCATCAGGTAAAACTGCGCCGTGCCGATCCGCTTGATGCCGGTGAAGCCGAGCGTGTAGGTCACGCCGCGCGCGTCGACCGGATAGATGTTGGGATCGGCATAGCCGGTCTGCACGGCCTTCACGACCTCGGCCATCGCGGCGGGAAACCAGCGGATGCCATCGTTGATCACCGGGAAGCCCGCGTCATAGCGTTGTGACAGAAGGGCATGCGCCTCCTGCGCGGCGCCGTTCAGGACGGCCTGCTGGGCCTGGTCCGGGTCGTAGGGTTTGCCCTTTTCGATGCCGAGCGTCTTGAGCTGATCGATCATGACCCGGTCGCGTTGCAGCCAGGGTTCGTTCTGCACGATCCGATCGAGATTCCGATAGAAGCTCGCATCGTAGCGGATGGTCGAGTCGAACAGGGTGTCGTAGGCGTCGGTGAAGACCGTGGCTGGCGGCCTCGCGGCCTGGGCCAGCGGGTAGACCTTGATCTGCTTGCCATAGGCGACGGATCTGGCGACGTCGGCATCGGCATGGCTGGCCAGATTGGCGCGCAGCAGGGCAAAGCCGCTATAGGTGTCGGATTGCAGCCGGTAGTAGCCGGCCGGTATCTTTCCTTTGTAGCCCGGCGGCAGGATGAGGTACTTGCCGCCCTTGCCCTTGTCCGCGCCCTCCGGACCGGCATCCTCCAGCGGCATCTGCCACATCGTGACGATGTTGCCAGCGATCGATCCGCCCCGGGCCGGCGGAATCTCGATGACGATGGGCCCATCCTTCACGTTCCAGAACGACATGAAGTAGATCGAGTCCGGGTTCGGCGTGAGCGTCTGGTTCTTCCAGTTCACCGGGCGGGACCAGTAGACGATCTCGTTGACCTTTGCCTTGGTCCTGCTCAGCATTTCCTGAAGCATGAGGTCGGTATTGACCGCCGGCATGGCCCAGATCATCGCTTCGACGGCCCTCCGCTCGACCGAGCGGCGTGCGAGTTCCCCGGGCGCCGGGCCTTGTGCGTATGCGGTGGCTGCAGCGGCCAACAAGAGGGGCGCGGCCAGACGAAGGGCTTTCATGTCGAATTCCTCTGGGTTGGCCGGTGGGCCGCCCGGCAGACGGCTGTCAGGGGCTCACCACTTCGAAATCGCCCGGTTTCCAGCTCTTGTCGAAGGCGGCCGCCTCGGGGCCGTAGATGCGGATATAGGCGAACCAGCCCTTGCCAGGCTCGGTCTTGATCCAGCGCCCCTCCTGGCCTGCCGGGGCCGTCGGGCCGAAATGAAGGTCGAGCGGGGCCGTGGTCTTCACATCCTTCAGCTCGAAGAGGGAGCGCAGCGCCGCCTTGTCCTGATCGGTCTGGACCTGCGAGCGGGTGGCGGAGTCGTAGACCGTGACCGACCAGAACAGCTTGCCCGGCACGGGTTGCGGGATGGTCAGCCTGTAGTTCTTGCCGCCGTCGAGGTAGGCGCCGGAGCTGTCCATGGCGCTCAGCCAGTAGAGGGAGCCGGCGCCGGCATTGCGCCGGAACATCGCCGGCGAGGTGACGATCGCCTGGGCGAACCAGCGGTCGCGCGCCTCGAGATCGAGCCCCGATGGGGTCTCGAATTGCGCGCTGCCCGGCACCAGCCCGACCCACTCCCATTTGCGGTCCGGCCAGTTCACCCGGTCCGGCCGGTTGCTGGCGAAGGCGGAGACCAGCATCTGGTCGCGACCGGCCCGTGCGGCGCGTTCCAGGATCGCAGTCATGCGGGCATCGGGGGAAAACGGCTTGCCCTTTGCAATGCCGAGCTCGGCCAGCAGGCCGTACATGGGCAGGAAGGACGGCACCAGGGGCTCGGCCTCGATGATCTTCGCGAGCTGCTGCCAGAACTGGATATTGTCTTCCCAGCGGAGGGAAGACGAATCCATCCTGATCGCGGTGGTGTCGACGACCTTGAGCGGCTGCGGCTTGGCGGCGCTCGCCAGCGGGTAGATCTTGACGGCGCGCAAGGCCGCCATTGCCTTCGCCACGTCGCCGCCGACAGGCAGGGCCCGCAGCGCGAACAGATTCTTCAGCGATTTCGAGCGTCCGGTGAAGTAGCCGGCCGGGAGCTTGCCCTTGTAGTCCGGCGGCAGGACGAGATGCTTGCCGCCCTTGCCCGCGTCGGGGCCGGGCAGTCCCATGTCGAGCACCCAGCCCTGGTGGTGGTCGTCGACGAGGCCGATGAAGGCGCCGGGCGGCAGCTCGATCACCATCGGCCCACCGCTCAGGTCCAGCACGCCGGAGCCATAGGGCGTGTCGGAATTCAGCGTGAAGCCAAGCTGCCGCGGTCCTGCTGCGGCGATGCCCCAGGCCTTGCCATCCTCGATGCCGACAGAGCGATTGCCGTTGAAGATGCCCTCGTTCGAGACGGTCGGGTACCAGAAGCGATAGGCCGTGATCGCGCGCTGGAGATCGGCGTCGTCGCGGGCGCGCTGGGCGGTGTCTCCTGCCGGAAAGCCCCGCTCGAAATTGTAGGCTGCGCCCGGGACGGCACCTTGCGCGAGCGCGGGATTGCCCGACGCGAACGACGCGACGATAGCAAGAACCAAAGCCGAGCTTGCGAACTTCATGAAGCCTTCCCCTTGCGTTTCGGTTCAACGCTCGGGTCCAGTCTGCACCGAATGACTGCGCTCTTGAGCGCGTAACGGTTATCGTTTGACGCCGCGGTGGCCTGCCCACGGACGGTAACTGTTACACGGGTGATAAGCCTCGATGCGACGTGCGCCCGCCCGGCGCTCCTCGTCGCGGCGACGAACGCGGCCGGCTCAGCCCTTCCTGACCATCAGTACGGCGGCCAGAATAGCGACGCCGCCGAAAGCCTGGGCGGGGCTCGGCTGCTCGGCGAAGATCGCCCAGGCGGCGAGCACCGAAACCAGCGAGGGCCAGACCATGACCAGCGAGGTCGCGTTGGCGCCGTAATGGCCGAGCGCCAGCGTGATCAGCCCCTGGCCCATGGCATGGGAGATCAGGCCGAGCGCCGCGACGGCGAGCCAGCCGGTCAGGCTCTGCGGCAGGATGGTCTCGCCGAGGGCAAGAGCTGCGGCGAGGCAGAAGACGGCGCAGATCGCGGTCGAGATCAGGCCGATGCGGCCGGCATCGGCGCGGTTGCGGGCGCGGCGGACGGCGAGGATATAGGCGGCATAGGAGAAGGCTGCGCCGACGGCGAGCGTGTCGCCGAGCAGGGAGCCGGCAGCGGGTGCGCCGGTGAACTTGGGCAGCACCAGCATGCCGGCGCCGCCCAGCGCCAGCAGCAGGGCGCCGAGGATGCGCCGCGTCGGGCGCTCGCCGAAGATCAGCCAGCCGCCGAGGATGACGCCGACCGGCGAGAGATTGCCGAGCAGCGAGGCGTTGGCGATCGTCGTGTGCAGCAGCGAGCCGTTATAGAGGATGACGTCGACGCCGAAGGCGATGCCGGCGAGCGTGATCGGAAAGAGCGCGCCGGACCTGACGCCCGCCGTCCCGGTGCGACGCCCCTCCAGTGCCATCCAGGCGCCGAGCACCGGCAGCGCGAACAGCATGCGCCAGAAGCCGGCAGCGGCGGGGCCGACATCGGCGAAGCGCACGAAGATGCCGGAGAAGCCGATGCAGGTGGCGCCCAGCATCAGGATGAGGAACATGCCGAACGCCGGCGAGGCCGGTCGGTCGGAAAGGCTGAGGCCGGGGGCGGACATCGGGCAGCTTTCGGTCGCTACATGCGAGCCCTCATCCTGAGGAGCCGGCGCGCGGCTCCTCAGGATGAGGGCTGTCTT
>JAEXUU010000342.1 GCA_023452965.1 Pseudomonadota bacterium
GGGCGGATCGAATGGTGCGGCGACGAGTTCGGCCGCATCCTGCCATCGGACGGGCAGGGCACCTTGCCGATCGGCACGGTCGTCGAATGCACGGTCCCGCATTGCGATCCGACGATCAATCTGCACGACGTGCTCCACGTCGTGCGCGGCGCCGACCTCGTGGCGCAGTGGCCGGTCGAGGCGCGCGGTCGCACCGATTGAGGTCCCAGGCGCTATTGGCCCGGGTTGGAAGGAGCGCAGGGCTGGACGAGCAATCTCTATAGCTGCAAAGCCGGCCAGCGGACGCCAGCACCGCTGCAGGGGAGCGGCAGCAGACGACCTCGAATTCCGCCAGGCTGACTAGGCAGCAAGCGAGGCGACCAGATTATCCGGCTGCCGCCATCCGAGCGCTGCTTGTCATGGCCTTACATAGGTCCAGCCGCGCTCCTGCAGTTCCATGACGCGCACCACGCCGGATTTTACGACCGAGACATCGGAAATGAGCGAAATCTCCTTGTTTTCGGCCTTCTTCATGTTCTCCTGCGTATTGCCACACGCCTTGAAGGATATGGCCGGCGTGCTGAGCGTGAGCTCCTTGATCCGCGCCTTGACCGGGGAGGTGTCGTCCCTGAGCATGTGCAGCCCCGGCCCGAAGGTGACGATCTCGATTTCGACGGGCTCGCCGATCTCCTTGTAGTGCTGCGCGACGTTGGTTGCGTTGTTGAGCGCGAGATTCATCGTCGCTGGGTCGTTCGAGTTCACCTGGAGGACGAGGCGGTGGGCTTTTGTTTCGGCGGCAGTCCGCTTCGATGTCTGCGCCGAGGCCTGCCTCTTTTCCTGCGCGATGGAGGGCGGCGAGGCGATCAGGAGCGCCACGACGCTGATCAGCACGGCCCGGGCAGTTCCGTTGCAAGCAATCATCTTCGTTCTCCCGTTTGGTTCGAGGATCATCGGTTACCGGAGGTGGCACCGAGGTTCGGCCACTTGCAGGCTACGGCGATCTTGGCCCGCACCGCTTTCAGCCCGGCCAGGGCGAACTGCCCCTCATGGGCGGTGCCGGATCGGGGCACGAGGCGGACATTGAGGCCGCCCTCGTCAGGCAGGGAGTGCAGGAACTGCACGACATCTGCCCTGAACGCGGCGCCGGAGCCGAATGACGGCACTCCGGCCGCGATCTGCAGGGGAGCCGCCTCATTGACGCGATAGACGATGATATAGTCAGTTCCGCCACCGGTGACGGCCGGGCCCGAAACCGCCAATTCCGTTCGGCCCCCGCGGCAGTAGATGGTCAGCTGCGTCAGCGAACTTTCGGGACCGCCGCGCGCGAACGTCTTCGCGGTCACGATCGGCGTATAGTCGACCGGCGAAGTCGTTTCGCTGACGATCCAGTTGTCTTCACCGCGGACCGGGCGGTCGGTAGGCACGATGCTGCGCGACAGCTTGTCCAGGCATTCCAGCCGTGCAGCAGATTCCATCGCAGCGCAGGCGCGAAGGTGAGCCGTCGGATCGGCCACGTCCTGCGCCAGCGCGACTCCGCTGGCGATCTCGATCGCGATGGACAGGGCGACCACCTTCATCGCAAGGCCCGCGGCGCTCTCGTCTGGCGATCCAGCCAGTCCTGCGCCGCCGAGAACCGGTCGAGGCCGGGGACGGTCGCAGCCAGGTTGATCGACTTCCACTTCGGATCGAAGCCCGGTCCCTGAAGCCGGTCGATGCGGGAGAACAGCACATCGACGAAACGCGCGACGCGTTGATAGCGGTTTGACTGCGTCGGCCAGTTGAACGCGACGAGGGCGGTCGGCACCGCGATCGTCTGCACCCGCTCGCCCTGCTTGATCAGGCCGGGATACTCGCCGGCCTCCAGCACCGCCGGCAAATAGTAGTCCTCGAACTTGCTGTCGTACTGGACGGGCAGGAACTTGAATCCGGGCTCGAAGCGCCCGCGTACGAAAGCATCGACCGGCTTCGAGGTAATGACGACGACCGCGGCGATCTCGCCCTTGCGCATCTGCTCGAGCGCGATCTGGTGCGGGATGAACATCTTGTCTGCATTGATGCCGAGTCGACTGAAGATCAGCGGTCCCGAATAGGCCGCGGCGGTTCCCTGGGTGTTGAAGTTCACCTTCTTCCCGGCGAGATCCGATAGATTCTGGATCTCGGGGCGAACGAAGATGTGAAGTTCCGACGGGAAGAGATTGAGGACATAGGTGATTCGGCGCCTGATCTGCGGCAGCTGGGCCTTGTACTCGTCCAGCGCGTCGGAGTTGATGATCGCCGTATCGACGCCGCGCAGATAGAGCAGCGAATTCAGGTTCTCGGTGGCTCCGCGCGTGACGATCGGCAGGACATGCAGGTTCTGTCCATCGTCGGCGACGCGCGCCATTTCCGCTGCGAGACGCAGCGGCGCGCCCTCAATGAGCCCGCCGGCAAGGCCGACGGTCCAGGCGTTCATCTTCTCCTGTGGCGTCTCCTGCGCCGCGGCGCGACGCGACGCAGCGGCTCCAGGGGCTTCGTTTCGCCGCGTCTGTGCCGACAGATTGTCCGCCAGAAGCCCTCCGGCGAGCGCGATCAATGAGGCTAGCAAGAGCAGGCGTCTTCCCGAGGCCCGTTCCATCCCCCAACTCCCTCTTGAGCACCGCAACAAAATCACAGACCGGAGCCGGCCTGACAGGCGTCTCACCGACCCAGGCTGTCGAACCTCTCCTTCGCCTCCTGAATGCCGCCGGCATGCGCCTTCGCATAGAGTTCGCGCGCCCTCGTCACCTCGCCTCGCGTTCCATAGGTCTTCCACGCCGAGAGAACGCCGGGATCGTAGGTTTCGGCGAGCATGAAGACCGCGCGAGCGCTGCCCGTGTCCGCAGCCCGTTCGAGCACGATCCGTGCACCACCGATGTCGCCCTGGCCGAGCAGCACACCGGCGCGCGCGATCATCCTTGCTGCCTCCGCACCGCCCTGCGCTTCCGGGGCGGCCGGCGATGGCACGGCGATCGCGTCCTTGACCTCGATCGCCCGGGCGGTCTGGTCATTTGTGACGAGTTCCGGCCGGGCCTGCCCCTCGGCCGCGCGCCGCGCCGCATCGCGCTCGGCTGCCGACGCGACAGCCCTGTCGCGCTCTTCCCTCAGCGTCTGCTGAAGCGCCGTGAGCTTGGCCTCATCCGCCTGCCTGCGGAACTCCGTCTCTTCGCCCGCCTGGCGAAACTGCGCCGCCTGCGCCTCGATCTCGCGCCGCGCCGTCGCCAGCTCGTTTGCCAGGACGGCATAGCGGGCTCGCTCCTCCTCGAGGACCTTGCCGTGCTGCGTCGCGCTCGCGGTCAGTTCCTGCCGCGCCGCGGCAGTCTCGGCAAGAGCCGCCATTCTCTGGCGCTGCTGTTCGAGCAATTGCTCGGTCTTCGCGGTCTCCGCCCGCTTGAGCTCAGCCGTTTCGTCGCTCGCCTGGCGCGACCGCGCTGTCTGCGCCTCGATCTCGCGTCGGGCCGTCGCCAGTTCGCTCGCCAATGCGGCGCTGCGGCCTCGCTCCTCGTCGAGGGTCTTGCCCTGCTGGGTCGCGCTCGCCGACTGTTCCTGTCGCGCTGCGGCTACCTCCGCCAAAGCGGCCGCGATCTTCTGGCGCTGTTGGTCGAGCAGTTGCTCGGTCTTCGCGGCCTCAGCCTGCTTGAGGCGCGCCGCTTCGTCGCTCGCCTTGCGCGATTGCGAGGCCTGCACCTCGATTTCACGCCGCGCCGTTGCCAGTTCGTTAGCCAGGGCGGCGTTGCGGGCACGCTCCTGGTCGAGACCCTGCCCGTGCTTCGCCGCGCTTGCAGCCACGCCCTGACGCGCTGCCGCGGCCTCCGCGAGCGCGGCTTCCATCTTCTGACGTTGCTGTTCGAGCAGTTGCTCGGCCTTCGCGGTTTCCGCTTGCTTGAGCTGTGCGGTGTCACCGCTCGTCTGGCGCGATTGCGCCACCTGCGCCTCGATCTCGCGTCGTACCGCCGCCAACTCGTTCCCCAGTTTCGCGCTTCGGGCGCGCTCCTCGTCGAGGGCCTGGCTGTGCTTCGCCGTGCTCGCAGCCAGATCCTGTCGCGCCGCCGTGGCCTCCGCGGCGGCAGCATCCATCTTCTGGCGTTGCTGTTCCAGCACTTGCTCGGTCTTTGCAGCCTCAGCCTGCTTGAGCTGCGCCGCCTCGTCATTGGCCCGGCGCGATTGCGCCATCAGTGCCTCGATCTCGCGCTTCGCCGTTGCCAGCTCGCCCGCCAAGCCGCCGCTTCGGGTGCGCTCCTCGTCTAGGACTTGGCCGTTCTTCGCCGCGTTCGCAGCAATATCCTGTCGCGCCGCCGCAGCCTCGGCGATGGCAGCCTCCATCCGCTGGCGAAATTGCTCGGTCCTGCTGGCCTCGGCCTGCTTGAGCTGCGCCACTTCCTCGTTCGCCTGGCGCGATTGTGTCGCCTGTGTTTCGGCCTCGCGTCGCGCTTTCGCCAGCTCGTTCGCGAGGGCGGCGCTGCGGGCGCGTTCCTCGTCGAAGATCTGGCCGTGCCGCGCAGTCGTTGCCGCCAGATTCTGCCGCGCCGCTGCGGCTTCGGCGACAGCCTCCGCCATCTTCTGGCGCTGCTGTTCGAGCAGTTGTTCGGTCGTCGCAGTCTCCGCCTGCCTGAGTTGCACCGCTTCGCTGTCAGCCCGGCGCAACCGTGCCGCCTGCGTCTCGATCTCGTGCCGCACTGTCGCCAGCTCGTTCGCCAGGGCCGCGCTTCGGGCGCGCTCCTCGTCTAGGGCCCGGCCATGCTGCGCAGTGCTCGTGGTCAGGTCCTGTCGGGCCGCCGCGGCTTGTGCCAAGGCGGCTTCCATCTTCTGACGCTGCTCCTCGAGCGATTGCTCGGTCTTGGCGCTCTCCGCCGGCTTGACCTGCTCCGTCTCGCCGTTCGCCTTACGCGATTGCGACGCCTGCGCCTCGATCTCGCGCCGCGCCATGGCCAGCTCATTCTTCAAGGCGGTGCTGCGGGATCGTTCTTCCTCGACGGCCTGATGACGCTGCGCGGTGTGCGCTGCCAGTGCCTGTCGGGCAGCCGCGACCTGCTCTGCGAGGACACCTGCGCGCTCGCGCTCCTGCTTCAGCAACTGCTCGGCGGCCGCGCCTGTTCGCAGTTGCGCTTCCAGGCGCTCGATGGTGCGCCGGGCCTTGCCGAGCTCCTGCGCAGTGGCTGTCTCCGGCGTCAGGGCATCGGGAACGTTCTGGTTCGGGGGGCGCTGCGTGGTTGGCCCCGGCGTCGCGGCGAGGCGCTGCTCTCGAACCGTCTGCGCTTCTTCCGCGGGTGGATTGGCCCGGTTCTCGGCGGTCTGCCGGACCTCGGGGAGCGCTGCCTGCAAGTCCTTGCTCGGCGAGCGGCTGTTCTGGGCGACAGCACCATCCTTGGCAGGTCGCTCGACGGTTTCCTGCCTCACGAAGTAGAACAACGCCACCGCCACTGCGACGACACCGACGGCGGGTGCAGCGAAGCGTCGCCATCTGGAGCCGGCGACATCATCCGCGACCACTTCTCCCTCGTCCGGCCGGAGATAGGCATCGCGGGCGAAGGGGTGCCAATGCGTCGGCGTGATCTTGACGGGATTACCATCCTTCCCGATCCAGCCTCCTGCCTCCGCCGACCAGCGACCAACGTCGAAAACCGCATTCGCGTCATCCTCCAGGATGACGAAATGCCCGTCCTTCGGTGCGGTCTCGATCGCGTGGCGCATGAAAGGACGCCTGTTCTGAGGGCGTTATCGAGGCATGGCATCTCCACTGTGCCCGAGAAGGAAGCTCCATCTCCTCGCGGCAAGTCACGGGGAGACTATCCCCAATTGCGGCGTTACGCCACACAGCCCTCCGGATGCGCCGGCCGCTGGCGGAAGCCCGACATCACGGCTGCTGTGGGGTAGCCGCGGCCGCGATGCCATCGCCCCATCGTTCTGCTTCTCGCTTGCTCGCCAAGGCTTTGGAGCATTCCTGGTCTGCAATTGGTGCCGTCAGCGCGCTGCGGCACGAGCGGGAGCGCAGGCATGCCGCCTGGCCAGGAAACGCCCGGGCACGATGCTTCACACGAGCGTGATCGGGACCGCCGGGGCGCGCGGACCGAGCCCGGCATGCAAGCGTCTAGAGGTCGAGAGGGAAGATCTCGGTGACGCCTAGCTGCCGGTCGATGATGCCCTGCTCGAAGGAATAGCGCGCCATGGCTTCGATCGCCTTGCGGTTGGGCTCGATGCCATAGGCCCAGTAATCCGTCCCCATCACCGCTTCGGTCTCGCGCAGCGCCGCCTCCTGCCAGGGCAGCATCGCCGTGTCATAGGCGTATTGATGCAGCTCATGCGCAGCGAAGGCCTTCGCCTCCTCGAAGGCGGTAGCGAGCGCCGGGGTGAGTTCGGGGTGGCGCTCAGCGACGTCCTCGCGGATGCCGATCAGGTGCATCGGCGGGAAGAGGCCGGTCTTGCGGTAGTAGGCCTTTTCCGCCGCAGGGACGTCGGCGAAGAGGCGCCTGATCGCAGGGTGGCCGGCGGCGAAGGCCTGCGGTGCGCGTGGCGCGATGATCGCATCGAGCTTGCCGTCGAGCAGCCATTGCCAGAGCGTCTCGCCGGCCGGCAGGCGCGTCGTCTGGAATTGCGGAGGCAGGTTGACCGGCACCTTCTCCTCCCGTCCGGGCGCATCGATGCCACCGATGATCCAGTGGATCGCCTCCGGCCGGACGCCGTACTCGTCCGCCAGCAGCCCGCGCACCCAGACATTGGCGGTAAGCTGGTATTCCGGCACGCCGACACGGCGGCCGGCGAAGTCCTCAGGCCGCTCGATGCCGGAACCCTCGCGCACATAGAGCGCGCTGTGGCGGAACTTTCGCGAGACGAAGAGTGGCAGGCCGAGATAGCGGCAGCTGCCGCGCGAACGCAGCAGGAGATAGGTCGAGAGCGACATCTCTGTGATGTCGAACTCGCCGCCGAGCATGCCGCGCAGGAAGACCTCCTCAGGCGGCAGGATCGACCAGTCGAGCGCAAAGCCCTCGGGCCGGACCACGCCGGCGATCAGCGGCCAGGTCCGGTCATAGGCGCCGCAGCCGACGCTGAG
>JAEXUU010000392.1 GCA_023452965.1 Pseudomonadota bacterium
CGCCTATGCCGTCCACACCGATGTCGGCAACACTGCCGTCGGCGCCAGGATCAATGGCCGGATCGCGCCGCTGCTGACCGAACTGCAGAACGGCGACGAGGTCGAGCTCACCCGCGCCGAGGGGCAGGCGCCGCCTGCGGCCTGGGAATCCCTTGCGGTGACCGGCAAGGCCCGCGCCGCGATCCGCCGCGCCACCCGCGCTGCCGTGCGCCGGCAATATGCAGGGCTCGGCCGCCAGATCCTCGAGCGTGCCTTCCAGCGCGCCGAGCGGCCCTTCTCCGACGAGAAGCTCAAGGCCGCGCTGAAGCGCCTGGCGCGCACGGCCGTCGACGACGTCTTCGCCGCCGTGGGGCGTGGCGAGATGTTCTCCGGCGATGTGGTGAGGGCGGTCTATCCCGATCTGGAGCCCGAGAAGCGCCAGGCGCTCGACGCCAAGTCCAAGGCCTCGCCCGTGGGCAAGGGCTGGTTCGAACTGCGCCAGGGCGGCGAGAACCTGAAGTTCAAGTTGCCGGAGGAGACCCCAGGCGCCGATGCGATCCCGATCCGTGGCCTCGGCGGCGATCTGCCGGTGCGCTTCGCGCCGGGTGGCGGCGCCGTGCCGGGCGACCGCATCGTCGGCATCCTGACGCCCGGCGAGGCGGTGACGATCTATCCGATCCAGTCGCCCTCGCTCGCCGCCTTCGACAACGAGCCGGAACGCTGGCTCGACGTGCGCTGGGATCTCGACGACAGCCGCCCGCAGCGCTTCCCCGCCCGGATCATGCTGAACTCGATCAACGAGCCCGGCTCGCTCGCCCAGATCACCACGACGATCGCCGAACATGACGGCAATATCGACGCGGTGCAGATGGTGCGTCCGACGCCGGACTTCACCGACGTCACCATCGACCTGACGGTCTGGGACCTGAAGCACCTCAGCGCGATCATCAGCGAATTGCGCGAAAAGCGCGTGATCAGCCGGGTCGAGCGGGTGGTGGCCTAGGCGCTTCCGTCGCGGTCGGGCTTGTCCGACCATCGACGTCTTCCGTCGGGCAGCGCGGTGTTCAAGACCTTGATGCTCGCCACAAGGGCGGGCATGACGGTTCGAGATGCGGCCTTGCTCACGCCGCGCGGAACGCCGCGGCGAGCTCCCTGACGAATGCGTTGGCGCGCGGTGTCGAGACCTGGCTGCGCAGCACGACGTCGGAGGCGCCAAGCGCCGGCAGACCCCAGTCCGGCCCGATATCGACCGCCCCGCGCGGCGCGATGCGCACGGCGAGCGGCGCGACGCCGAGCCCGCCGCCGACTGCCGCGAGGACGGCCGCCATGCCGCCGCCGATGAAGGCCTCGCGCCAGGCGATGCCGGCGCGTTCGAGCGTCGCGACGGCATGCAGCCGCAGTCGGCATTCAGCTACGAGATTGACCAGCGGCAGCGGACCGTCCGGCCGCGACAGGGATGGCATCGCGAACCAGCCGAAGACATCGCGGCGCAGCACTTCGCCGGTCCGCCCCGGCCCGAGGCGTCTGACGATCGCAACATCGAGCTCGCCGCGCTCATAGGCATCGTCGAGCGCCGCGGATGCCTCGATCCGCAGCCCGATGACGAGGCCGGGATCGTGTCGTGCCAGTCTCGCGAGCAGGGCAGGAGCGTCGGGACCCACCGCCTGCTCGCTGATGCCGATCGCGATCCTCTCCGCCGGCTGGGCGAAGGCGGCGAGCGCCCGCTCATGTGCAGCCATCAAGTCGCGTGCCGCCGGCAGGAAGCGCTCGCCCTCGGACGTCAGTCGGACGAGGCGCGGATGCCGCTGCAGCAAGGTCTGGCCGAGGTTCTGCTCGAGCCGCTTGATCCTTGTGCTGACAAGGGACTGCGCGGTGCCGAGCGCCTCGGCAGCCCGGGTGAAGCTGTTGAGCTCTGCCGTCCGCAGGAAGGCGGCGACTGCGTCGAGGTCTAGCGATCCCATCATAGATATAAAATCCGTATCACTGCTATCATGAACGATACGGTTTTCGGATTTTATGGGCAAGCCTAGCTTGCCGGTATCGACGGTCGCGTCGACCCAGCTATGGAGCCCCCTTATGCCTCTGATCCGCATCTCGATGCGCCGCGGCCATCCGGCCTCGCATCCCGCCGCCATCGTCGACGGTGTCTATCGCGCCCTGCGCGCCACCTTTGAGGTTCCCGAAAACGACCTGTTCGCCGTCGTCCATCAGCACGAGGCGGAGGAGTTCGTCTTCGACGCCAATTACTTCGGCTTTCAGCGTTCGGACCGGCTGGTCATCATCCAGATCACCGTCGCCAATACCCGCGGCGTCACTCAGAAGAAGGCGCTCTATGCCGCGATCGCGGCAAATCTGCAGCGCGAGCCGGGGCTGAAGCCGGACGACATCTTCATCAACCTGGTCGAGGTCAAGCGCGAGGACTGGTCGTTCGGCGGCGGCATCGCGCAATACGTGGCGTGACACTTTTCCAGTAGGTCGTCCCGGACGAGCGGCGAAGCCGCGCCGATCGGGGATCCATGTCGGAGCGGTTCGGGAATGAATCCCGGGTCTTCGCTGCGCTTCGCCCGGGATGACACGCGTCATTTGACCTGCACGATAGCGACACCCTAACTGCGCGTCATGGAATGGAGCGACGAGGGCACGATCATCGGCGTCAGGCGGCACGGCGAGAGCGCCGTGATCCTGGAGGTGATGACGCGCTATCACGGCCGCCATCTCGGTCTCGTCCGCGGCGGTCGCTCGAGCCGGCAGCAGCCCGTGCTCCAGCCGGGGAACGCGGTTTCGCTGAGCTGGCGGGCGCGGCTCGACGAGCATCTCGGCGAATACAAGGTCGAGCTGCTGACCTCCCACGCAGCCCGCTTGATGGCGAAGCCGGTGGCGCTCTACGGGCTCGCCAGCATCGCCGCGCTGCTGCGGCTCCTGCCGGAACGAGACCCGCACCCCGCCTTGCATGAAGGGCTCGGCGTTCTCATCGAGCACCTCGACGAGATCGGTCTCGCACCGGCGCTGATCGTTCGTTTCGAACTCGCCATGCTGGGAGAGCTCGGCTTCGGGCTCGAGCTCAACCGCTGTGCAGTGACCGGCGCGCGCGAGGAGCTGAGCCATGTCTCGCCGAAGTCCGGCAAGGCGGTGAGTCGCAAGGCTGCGGAGCCTTATCTCGACCGCTTGCTGGCCCTGCCGCGCTTCCTCAGCGAAGGGCAGGGCGCGAACCAGCCCCTCCCGGCCGAGATCGCGGCGGGCTTTGCGCTGACCGGCCATTTCCTGCGCCGGTACCTTTATGAGCCGCGCGGACTCGCCGAACCGCCCGAGCGGGCCCGGCTGCTGGAGCTGGCGACGAAAATCCACTGATTTTCGCAGCTTGTTCATCGGTAAACTTTGCAGTTGCCAGCGCGGCCCTGCATCTTCATGGGAAGTGATTCGCGGCCGGACGCGGCCGTAAAGTCGAGGTTGAGTGCACCATGGGTAAGCCTGTCGAGCCGCCGCCGGAGGAGGAATCCGAGCGCGTCGATCTGAAGACCGCGCTCGAGGAGCGCTATCTCGCCTATGCGCTCTCCACCATCATGCACCGCGCCTTGCCGGATGCGCGCGACGGGCTGAAACCCGTCCACCGCCGCATCCTGCACGCCATGCGCCTGCTCCGGCTCGACCCCGGCCAGGTCCATAAGAAATGCGCCCGCATCGTCGGCGACGTTATCGGTAAGTTCCACCCGCATGGCGACCAGTCGGTCTACGACGCGCTGGTGCGCCTCGCCCAGGATTTCGCCCAGCGCTACCCGCTCGTCGACGGACAGGGCAATTTCGGCAATATCGACGGCGATAACGCCGCCGCCTACCGCTATACCGAAGCGCGCATGACCGAGGTCGCGCGCCTCCTGCTCGACGGCATCGAGGAGGACGCGGTCGATTTCCGCGAGACCTACAATGGCGAGGACGAGGAGCCGGTCGTCCTGCCGGCCGCCTTCCCGAACCTCCTGGCCAATGGCTCGCAGGGCATCGCGGTCGGCATGGCGACCTCGATCCCGCCGCACAACGCCGCCGAGCTCTGCGACGCCGCGCTCTACCTGATCCAGCACCCGGAGACGACCTCCGAGCAGCTGATGACCTTCGTGCCGGGGCCGGATTTCCCGACGGGCGGCATCATCGTCGAGACCCGGGCCTCGATGATCGAGACCTACACTACCGGCCGCGGCGCCTTCCGCACCCGCGCCCGCTGGGTCAAGGAGGATCTGGAGCGGGGCGCCTGGCAGGTCGTCGTCACCGAGATCCCCTACATGGTCTCGAAGGGGCGCCTGATCGA
>JAEXUU010000396.1 GCA_023452965.1 Pseudomonadota bacterium
ATCGCGGCTGTTGTAAAGCCGTACGACACGCAGAGCGGGCCTTGCGAGCCGTGTTTGCGGGAGGCGGCGCCGCGCGGGGCGCATGGCGGCCATGGGTCCGCGTGACGGGGCGGCGCGCTCCGTCCCGGCTCATTGGCGGCGGGTGGGAGACAGTGAAGTCGCCGGTCTCTCAGCTGAGTTTGGGCTGATAAATAAGCGAAATCAATGCCTTGTTGGGGATCGGTCGGCGTTCGGCGGGCCGGGTATCTCCCGCGCTGCCATCCGTCCGGATCGCAGGCCGAAGAATACGGCGTGCACTGCCACTGAGACAAAATGCAGTGAAAAGGCGACTTATTGCCACTTATGGACGCGGATGCACTGGCGCTTTCGGCCTCAGTCTGCTACCGCACCGCGCAGATCGAGGGACTGCCGACTGCTTGGCCCCTCCCATTCAGTCCCTTGTCAGGAGAAATGCATGCAGGTTCTCGTGCGCGACAACAATGTCGACCAGGCCCTCCGAGTTCTGAAGAAGAAGATGCAGCGCGAGGGCGTGTTTCGCGAGATGAAGCGTCGGGCCGCCTACGAGAAGCCTTCCGAGCAGCGCGTCCGCGAAAAGGCCGATGCCATTCGTCGCGCCCGCAAGCTCGCCCGCAAGCAGGCTCAGCGTGAAGGCCTGATCGCCGCGCCGAAGCCGAAGGTCATGAAGCCCCGCCCTGGGGTCGCAGCAGCCCCGCGTTGATCTCAGTACAAATCTCCAGCGATTTGCCGTAAACGCTCGCGCGGGCGGCATCCTCGCCCGTGCAAGCAAAGAGAAGCGAAGCCTTGAAGAACCCGAACGACCGCCATTTCACTGATCGCCAGGCCAATTCCGCAAATGCGAAGAAGGCCCTGCTGGAGCGCTTCAAGAAGCGTCCCGGCCCGGACGATCCCGTGATGGTGCAGCGTCGGGCCGAGCGCCAGGCGATCGCTGACGCACGCGCGGAGCGTGAGGCCAAGAAGGAGGCCGAGCGCCAGGAAGCCGAGCGTCTGGCGGCCATTGAGCAGGCCGCCCGCGAGGAAGCCGAGCGCATCGCCGAGGCCGAGCGCGAGGCGATCCGCAAGGCCGAGCAGGCCAAGCGCGATGCCGAGCGTCCGCGCCGCGTCCTGCTGGAGGCCGTGCAGTACATGGAAATGCGCGTCGCCGGCAAAGGCCGCCGCTGACACTGCGTGCTCGTCGCGAAGGCGATGAGATCTCGAGAATTTCTTGACGAAAGCCCGTCCGGCCATGCCGGGCGGGCTTTTTGCTTGGCGACGACCTGGTTGATTTCTTTGCGTCACCTTGATGGTGCATTGCAGTAAAACATGCGGTGATAGTGTTTTGTTTCTGCGGGGGAACAGCACTCATTCCCGGGTGAGCCTAGTCCTTCGACTAATTGCCCCTTGCCAGATGTGCTAGTCCACGAAACTCTGGTCTTCGGCCGAGAGAGCCTCAATCAAATGCACGCCGCTCGAACGGCGCAGCTTCTGGGGAGAGAAACGTGACTTCCGAACCGACGAAGACGCGCGCCAGCAGGCGCAACTTCCTCAAGGTCGCCGGTCTCGCGGGCGCTGGCGCCGTCGCCATGCCGCAGGTCAGCCGGGCGCAGACCGTAACCTGGAAATTCCAGTCGACCTGGCCGACCAAGGACATCTTCCACGAATTCGCCGGCGACTTCGCCAAGCGCGTCAACGACATGTCGGGCGGCAGGCTGAAGCTCGACGTGCTCGCCGCCGGCGCGGTGGTGCCGGCCTTCCAGATGCAGGACGCGGTCGCGGCCGGCATTCTCGACGGCGGCCACGGCGTCTCGGCCTATTGGTACGGCAAGAACAAGGCCTTCTCGCTGTTCGGCACGCCGCCGGCGCTGGGCTGGGACGCCACCAACTTCCTCGGCTGGATGAACTATGGCGGCGGCTACGACCTCTACAACGACCTCGTCCAGAACCAGCTCAAGCTCAATCTCGTCGGCTTCTTCTCGGGACCGATGCCCTGCCAGCCGCTCGGCTGGTTCAAGAAGGAGCTGAAGACTGCGGACGACTTCAAGGGGCTGAAGTACCGCACGGTCGGCCTCGCCGCCGATCTCAAGCGCGAAATGGGCGCTGCGGTGACCATCCTGGCAGGCGGCGAGATCGTGCCGGCGCTGGAGCGCGGCGTGATCGACGGGGCGGAGTTCAACAACCCGTCCTCCGATTCGATCCTCGGCTTCCAGGACGTCGCCAAGGTCTACATGCTGCAGAGCTACCATCAGGCGGCGGAGAGCTTCGAACTGCTCTTCAACAAGACCAAGTTCGATGCGCTGGCGCCGGAGCTCAAGGCGATGGTGAAGTTCGCGGCCGAGTCCGCGTCCTCGGACATGAACTGGAAGGCGCTCGACCGCTACTCCAAGGACATCGAGGCCTTGCGCGCCAAGGGCGTCAATGTCGTGCCGACGCCCGAAGCGATCCTCAAGGCGCAGCTCGCGGCCTGGGACAAGGTGCTGGAGAAGCTCGGCGGCGAGAACGCCTTCTTCAAGAAGGTGGTGGATTCGCAGAAGGACTGGGTGAAGCGCACGGTTTCTTTC
>JAEXUU010000457.1 GCA_023452965.1 Pseudomonadota bacterium
CCGATCCCCGGATTTTCAGCGTGCTGCGCGCGACGATGCGGGCGGGCGTGCGATAGCAATCAAGGGCAGGGCGGTGAGGGCGGGGATAAGGACCTGTGCTCGCCAGCAGAATCGCGACGGCGCTGCTTTGCCCTGGCAATCAGCGGCGGTCCCTTGCCGTGCCTCTATCCAGTCTCCGAGGGGCGCGCGTTTGTTTGATCCGTCTGTATCGACTGGAATATAGGACACGGCAGGCTTGCATCATTCCCGTTTCTGACATAAAGATATCTTTATATCTTTTACAGATTTTCGAGGTGCTCGCCGGTGACCCGCCGCTTCCACCATTCGCTGCCGACCCTGCTGGCCTCGCTGCGTGCGGCGGGCGAGGAAACGCGTTTGCGAATCCTGGCGCTGCTGGCGGAAGGTGAGCTTTCGGTCTCCGATCTCACCGATATTCTCGGCCAGTCGCAGCCGCGGATCTCACGGCATCTCAAGCTGATGGCCGAGGCCGGCCTGCTGCGGCGCTCGCGCGAGGGGGCCTTCGCCTTCTTCCGGCTCGACGATGCGACGCCGGGCGGCGCGCTGGCATTGTCGCTTGCCCGCGACCTCGATTCGGCAGATCCGGTTCTCGCCGCCGATCGGGAGCGGCTCGCGGCTGTGCGCGCGACCCGTTCCGCCGCGGCCCAATCCTATTTCGCCAATGTCGCGCGCGAGTGGGACCAGCTGCGCTCGCTGCACGTCTCCGATGCCGCGGTCGAGGCTGCAGTCGAGGCCGCGGTCGGCGATCAGCCGCTGCAGGCTCTGCTCGATCTCGGCACTGGCACCGGGCGCATGCTGGAGCGGCTGGCGCCAAAGGCGGCGCGTGCGGTCGGCGTCGATGCCAGCCACGCCATGCTGGCGGTGGCGCGGGCCAACCTTGAGAAGGCGGGGCTGTCGCGGGTCGAGCTCCGGCAGGGCGATATCTACGCGCTGCCCTTCGCGCGCGGCTCCTTTGACCTCGTGATCGTGCACCAGGTGCTGCATTTCCTCGACGATCCGGCCCGTGCCTTGCGCGAGGCGGCGGCGCTACTCGCTCCGGGCGGGCGGCTGATCCTGGTCGACTTCGCGCCGCACGAAATGGAATTCCTGCGCACCGAGCATGCTCATCGCCGGCTCGGCTTCGAGAAGGACGAGATTCTCGGCTGGTTCGCCGAGGCCGGCCTCGAATGCGATCTTGCCGAGGAGATCACGGCCGCCGATGGCGGAAGCGGCCAGCTCGGCGTCATGCTCTGGCGCGGCCGCGACCGGCGCCTCCAGGGCGATTTTCCCCTTCGACAGTTCGATCGTGAGGTTGCGTGATGAACGCTTTCCGCCCCAGCCGGCACGGCTCGCGCCGCCCGCGCGTTTCCTTCGAGTTCTTCCCGCCGAGGAACGAGGAGATGGAGGTCAGCCTCTGGGAGAACGTGCGCCGGCTCGAGCCGCTCGGACCTGCCTTTGTCTCTGTGACCTATGGCGCCGGTGGCTCGACCCGCGAGCGCACCCACAACACGGTGAAGCGCATGGTCGACGAGACCAGCCTGAAGCCGGCGGCGCATCTGACCTGCGTCTCCGCCTCGTGTGGCGAGGTCGACGAGGTCATCCGCGCCTATTGGGCGGCCGGCGTGCGCCATATCGTGGCGCTCCGTGGCGATCCGGCCGGCGGGCTCGGCACGGTCTACGAGCCGCATCCGCAGGGCTATCACCAGACCTCGGACCTGGTCGCCGGCATTCGCAAGGTCGGCGATTTCGAGGTCACGGTCTCGGCCTATCCGGAAAAGCATCCCGAGGCGGCCTCGCTCGACGCCGATATCGACGCGTTGAAGAAGAAGGTCGATGCCGGCGCGACTCGGGCGATCAGCCAGTTCTTCTTCGATAACGACGTTTATTTCCGCTATCTCGACAAGGTCCGCGCGCGCGGCATCGAGATCCCGATCCTGCCGGGCATCGTTCCCGTGCAGAACTTCAAGCAGACCGCCGGCTTTGCCCGCAAAACCGGGGCGAGCGTGCCGCAATGGCTGGCCGATCGCTTCGAGGGGCTGGAGGACGATCCAGCGACGCGCCGGCTGGTCGCCGCCGCCGTCTGCGCCGAGCAGGTGCTCGACCTCATCGACCGTGGCGTCTCGGACCTGCATTTCTACACGATGAACAAGGCCGACCTGGTCTATGCGATCTGCCATCTTGTCGGGCTGAAGCCCGAGAAGGCGCAGATGCAGCAGGCTGCGGCGGAGTGACGTCGTCATTGCGAGCGTAAGCGAAGCAATCCAGGAGCGGCAGAGCTCCATGTTCCCCTGGATCGCTTCGTCGCTACGCTCCTCGCAATGACGGGAAGGGCGCTACGAGCGCCGCAAAGACTAAGACGAAAGCGGTCCCGATGTCCGACTACAAGCCCAGTCCCGCCGACGGCGCCGAGATCGAGCGCGCGCTGCGCCAGGCCGCTTCCGAGCGCATCCTCGTGCTCGACGGCGCGATGGGAACGCAGATCCAGGACCTGAAGCTCTCCGAGGCGGATTTCCGCGGCGAGCGCTTCAAGGGCTGGAACCACGACCTCAAGGGCAATAACGACCTGATCGCGCTGACGCAGGCCGATGCGCTGCGCGACATCCATCTCGCCTATTACCGGGCCGGTGCCGACATCGTCGAGACCAACACCTTCTCCGGCACCTCGATCGCCCAAGCCGATTACGGCATGGAAGCGATCGTCTACGAGCTCAACGTCGAATGCGCCCGCATCGCGCGCGAGGCCGCCGAGCTCGCCCGCAAGGAGGACGGTCGCCGCCGCTTCGTCGCCGGCGCGAGCGGCCCGACCAACCGCACCCTCTCGATCTCGCCGGACGTCAACAATCCCGGCTTCCGGGCGGTCACCTTCGACCAGGTGCGCGATTCCTACGCCGAGCAGGTGCGCGGCCTGATCGATGGCGGCTCCGAATTGCTGCTGATCGAGACGATCTTCGACACGCTCAACGCCAAGGCGGCGATCGTCGCGATCCAGGAGGTCTTCCGCGAGAAGGGCTCGAAGCTGCCGGTGATGATCTCCGGCACGATCACCGACCTCTCCGGCCGCACGCTCTCGGGCCAGACGGTCGAGGCCTTCTGGAATGCGGTGCGCCATGCCGACCCGCTGACGATCGGCCTCAACTGCGCGCTCGGCGCCCGCGAGATGCGCGCCCATATCAAGGACATGTCGCGCGTCGCCGGCACCCTGGTCTGTGCCTATCCCAATGCCGGCCTGCCCAACGAGTTCGGCCTCTATGACGAGCGGCCGGAAGCGACCGCCAAGATGCTCGCCGAGTTCGCCGATGCCGGCTTCGTCAACATGGTCGGCGGCTGCTGCGGCACGACGCCCGATCATATCCGTGCCATTGCAGAGGCGGTTGCCGGCAAGGCGCCGCGCGCCGTTCCGGAGCCCAAGCCCTACCTGCGCCTTGCAGGGCTCGAGCCGTTCACGCTCGACGAGACCATTCCGTTCGTGAACGTCGGCGAGCGCACCAACGTCACCGGCTCGGCCAAGTTCCGCAAGCTGGTCACGGCCGGCGATTATGCCGCCGCACTCGACGTCGCGCGCGAACAGGTCGCCAATGGCGCGCAGGTCATCGACA
>JAEXUU010000501.1 GCA_023452965.1 Pseudomonadota bacterium
CCCTGCCTTGAAGCGGATATCGATCTGGCCGGCCCGGGCGGTCAGCTCCGGGCAGCGGGCGCCGGCCCGCTGATCGGCAACCATCGCCAGGACGCGCTCGAACCCCGGCAGCTCGCTTGCGCGCGGGAAGGACCAGCGCCAGGCCTCGACCAGCGCCTCCTCCGCCGCGCTCGAACGCCGCTGGCGCAGCAGTTGCAAGCCATCGGCGAGGTGCCGCGCGACCTGCGCGCGATCGGAGCCGTCGCGATCGAACCGCCGGGCCAGGCGATGGACCGCCTGCGCATAGACCATGTCCAGCCGCGCATCCTGCCCGACATAAGGCGCGAGCGTCCTCACCGCGGCCGACAGCACGGCTGCGTGCTGACGTTCGGTTGCCTTCGTGCCGTAGGCCGCCCCCAGATCCGAGAGCAGCACGCCGATGCGCCAGTCGGTCTTGCCGAAGCCGCGGCCATATTCGTAGTCATTGATGATGCGTTCGAGCTCGCGCGCCGACGCCAGGCGCAGCACTTCGACCTGCGCCGCGGTCCCGCACGGGACGAAGCGCCAGGGATCCACGGCGCGTTGCCGGGCGTCCGAATGGGCCTGATCGAGAACGACATAGGCGTCGTTCAGCAAGTCGCGCTGCTTTTGTCCCTGCGCCGTCGCCTCCCCGCCGAAACCGGCCAGCGCGGCGCAAAGCAGGGCTACGAGCAGCCGGATCATGATCGGGGCTTCTCGCCTGCGGCAAGGCCGGCCTTCAAGGCTCCGGCGGCCGGGAACGATGCCGCGATCGCGTTGAGGCGGGATGCCGCCTCGAGGAGATAGGCGCCGTCATCCTGCATGGCGAGCCACCCGGCCGAGAGATACTGGCGGTGCGCCATCGTCGGCGCCGCGGATGCCAGATCGGGAAGCGGCGGGATCGCGGCGACGACCTGAACCGGCCAGCGCACCGAGCGGCCGCGCTCGTCGACGATCACGATCTCGGCGCTGCCCGGCTTCAGCCGATGGCGCGCGAGCGTGGCTTCGCGGCTCTCGGTGCGCGTCTCCACCGAAACGCCCGCCTGCTCGATGCGAACCTTGAACGGCGCGTCGCCCCCGCTCCAGCCGAGCCATAGCGGCGCTTCATCGGCGACGATCTTCTGCGGCTTGCCCGCGCCCAGCCGAATGCGCGGCGGATTTCCCGCGCGCGTCACCAGAAGCGCGGTCTGCGTTGCGCTGGACCAGCTGACAATCTTTTCGAGCGAGCCGACGAACTGGGCGACGGCCTGCAGATAGCTGCCCTTGCCCTCGATCACGGCGACGCAGTCCTCGCTTCGGGCGCCTCTCGAACAGATCGTCAGGGGGCCTCGCTCCCGCGCAATGACGATCGTGGTATTGGCATGCGGCGCCCGGATCCGGTCGCCGTCATGGATGTACTCGCCCAGCACCAGCGGCCTTTCCGGTGTGTCCGAACGCTGCAGCATCGCCTGCTGGGCTCCCGGAGACCATGGCTCGATCCGCTCGACGACGCCTACGATCTGCTTCTGGGTCTGCTGCGCCCACGCCTCTTCCATCGGCAGGGAGAAGAGCGCTCCGACGAATGCAATCGCAGCCTTCCGACGGGGCGTCACGGAAGCAACTCCTGGGTTGTGGATTGTGCGCGTGCCCGTGCCAGCCGGCGCGCCCGAAGCATCTTCAGCAGCTTTGCCAGGATGGCACTGGCCAGCAGGTAGAAACCGTACATCAGCAGCGAGGTTTTGATCGCCGCGATCGCCGTCGCCGCATCCAGCCCCGCATAGCCGGACGCAATCGCGAAGATCAGCAGGCCGACTGCGATCAGGACCGTCGCGGCCTCGGCCGAAAACGCCCGCCCGGCCGCAACACAGGCGAGGAAGAGGATAGCTCCCCAGAGGGCCGACGCGGGCAGGCCGCGCGGCGGATCGCTCTGTGCCATCCACCGCACCCCCAGCAGCGTGTTCGCGAGGATGTCGACACCGGCCATCGCGCCGAGCGGAGTCACATGGCTGTCCTGCGCATCGACATGGGTCGCGCCGATCAGCACGGCCCGGCCCCGCGCCAGATCGCAGGATAACCGCTGCTTCCCGTCCGCCGCCGTCATTGCCCCGCCTGTGCAGAAATCCGCCGACGCCCCGGCCGGCAAGCCGGCATCCGAGTCCAGAACTTCCAGCGCGGAGCGGAGTTGAACGGCCGGCACCGCCTGCCCCGACGCATCGCTCGCCGTACCCGCCGCATGCGCCCCGCGAATATCCCGCCAGAACGTGAAAGGGATGCTCAGCGAGCCACTCGCGGCGAAGGGTAAAGCGGATGCGCCTCCGGACACCGCTGCCGAGCGCGGCCCGCCTGCACAGTAGCGCTGCGCATAGGCATTGGCTGACCCCTTGAGCGCGACAAGACGCTCCGCCCTGCCGTCCGGCTTCTCGAGGATATCCGCGGCGATCGCGGCAGCGGCGAGGAAAGCACGCGCCCCCTTGGCATTTTGCGGATTGCACACCGCCTCGACCGTCCGCCAGGAGCGCACCACACCACCTGCTTCCTTGGCGTGGAGCGGAGAGGACCAGATGAGATTCGGCGCCTTCTCGACCACGGCCTCCAGCGCGGCGAGGGCTTCCTGCATGCCGTCCCTGGCCGCGTTGGCATAGGTCGGGACCGCGACGCTTGCCGGCCGCCGGAGAGCCTTGTTCTCCCTTTGGTACCAGAGCCTTCGCATCAGCAGCAGCGGCGCAACCTCCGCGCCGCGGCCGGCATAGGCCTCAAGATACTCCGTCACCTTGTCCAGGTCCTGGGCCGTCGCGGCCGACGTCACATCGACATCCACGAGAACAAGCGCCGCCTGCCGCCTGGAAGCCGCATCGATCAGCTTGAAGAGATCGCCCCTGGGCGTGGCGACGGGCTGCCCCCAATGTCTGAAGGTCGCATCGTCGATATCGATGACCGTCACAGCGAACCGGCCAGGCGGTTCATGCCCGGCGAAAGCCCGAATGCGCGCGAAATTGTCAGGATCCAGAAGCGCTTCAAGCGAAA
>JAEXUU010000518.1 GCA_023452965.1 Pseudomonadota bacterium
CGAGACCAGCGGCCCTGTCACCCTCGACGACGAGGAGCTTATGGTCGAGGCCGCCATCGAGGGCCTCGGTATCGCCTATGTCGCGAGCCCTGCCGCCGAGGCGGCGCTGGCCGCAGGGCATCTTCGCCGCATTCTGACAGCCTGGACACCTGCTCCCGAAAGAATCGCGATCTACTACCCCGGTCACCGCGCCGTGCCGCCGGCGCTGCGCGCCTTCCTGGATACCGTCAAGGCGACACGATAGACGCAATTGTTGCCGCCCGGCTCTTGGAGGCCGGCGCAGAGGTTCGGCAGCAATCCCGATCAAGCGCCGGCGTCATCCCCGCGCCATCGTGGCGGCGTTTCGTGAGTGAGCCATGGACCCGATCAAGAAAGCCCTCTGGTGCATCGAAAGCCGCTTCACCGCGCCGCTCTCGCTCGACGAGATCGCCGAGGCGAGCGGCGTCTCCCGCTTCCATCTCAGTCGCGCCTTCGGCGTCGCGACCGGGCGCTCGGTGATGCGCTATGTCCGCGAGCGGCGATTGACGGAAGCGGCACGCCGGCTGGCAGAGGGTGCGCCCGATATCCTGCAGGTCGCGCTGGACTGGGGTTATGGCTCTCACGAGGCCTTCACCCGCGCCTTTCGCGAGCAATTCGGCGTCACGCCGGAGGATCTGCGGGCTCGGCGCGATCTATCCGCCCTCACCCTCGTGGAGCCGCTTTCCATGCATGACATCTCACCGACGACCCTGGCCGAGCCGCGCTTCGTCACCGGCAAGCCCCTGCTCTTTGCCGGATTCGGCGGCCATTTCTCGGTCGACAATACCGCGGGCATCCCGCTGCTCTGGCAGAAGGTCGTCCCGCATTTCGGCCACATCCCCGGGCAGATCGGGCATGCCGCCTATGGCGTCAGCCATAACTGCGACGACCAGGGCGCCTTCGACTATCTCGCCGGCGTCGAAGTCTCGAGCTTCAGCGACCTGCCGCAGGAGTTCGAACGGCTGCGCGTTCCCGAGCAGCACTACGCGGTCTTCGAATACGCCGGCCACATCACCGGCATCAAACAAGCGTTTGAATTCATCTGGCGCGAATGGCTGCCGAAATCGGGACGCGAGCCCGCGCTCGGAGCGACCCTGGAGCGGATGGACGAGCGCTTCAACGGGGCGACCGGCAACGGCGTCGTCGAGATCTGGCTCGCCCTCAAGGGCTGAGCCGGGGCCCGTTGCCGTTGGCGCCGTTGCGTCCCAGGGCGTCGCCGGGCTGGATCATTCCGGCGGACATGATCAACTTGGCGCCTTCCTCGACCGAGATCGCGACCTCGACCACCTCCCGCCGGGGCAGATAGAAGAAGAAGCCGGTGGTCGGGTTCGGCGTGCAGGGCAGGAAGACGCCGATCTGCTCGTCGCCATCCGGCAGCTTGCCGGCGATCTCGGGCGCGGCCTCCTGCGCGATGAAGACGATCGACCACATGCCAGGCTGCGGGAACTGGACCATGCCGACCTTGCGGAACGAGGTGCCGGACTGGGAGAAGATCGTCTCGAAGACCTGCTTCACGCCCTTGTAGAGCCCGCGCACCACGGGCATCCGGTTGAGCAGCGCCTCACCGGCGCCGATCAGCGTGCGCCCCACCAGGTTGGCGGCGAAAAAGCCGAGCAGCGTCAGCCCCACCAGGGCGAAGACCACGCCGAATCCGGGCAGCGGAAAGCGCAGATAGGTGTCCGGCCAGAACTGCGCCGGAACCAGCGGCTTGACCCAGCCATCGACCAGATTGACGAACCACCACGTCACCGACGCCGTGATCGCGAGTGGCGCCGCCAGCACGAGCCCGGTCAGGAAGTAGCGCCGCAGTCTGGTGCCGAAGCTCGGCCGCAACAGGTCGGGATGGACGACGAGGTGCGGATCGGGCGGGCGGTCTGCGACCATCGACTATCCTGGGCTTCTGTCGGATCCAAGGGCTGCGGGGGGCTGCAACCCTGCACCGCAATATGCGACGATAGCCGAGCAGCCGCTTCTGGCTAGTCCCTGATTCTTAAGTATCGACAGGCGCGCGTGTCCGAGCCTTCCAGAATGCCGAGCCCCTGGCGCCGCCACCTCTATTTCGCCGCCGGCTGGGTGCTGACCGCCATCGGCGTGATCGGGCTCGTGCTGCCGCTGATGCCGGGCACCATTTTCCTCATCGCCGCAGCCTGGTGCTTCTCGCGCTCGTCGCCGCGCTTCGAGGCCTGGCTGATCGGCCATCCGAAGCTGGGACCGCAGGTCGTGGCCTGGCGGCGAACAGGTTCGATCGCGCGGCGGACCAAGTACATCGCCTGCGGCTCGATGGTGCTGAGCTTCGCGCTGGTCGCTGCGAGCGACGCGCCGCCAATCGCCTTGTGGGCGACAGGCGCCTGCCTGATCGCGGCGGGAACCTATGTCGCCAGCCGGCCGGAGCCGGCGGGCGACTGATTCAGGCGAGGGATCGCGCTCACTCGACCGTGACCGACTTCGCCAGATTGCGCGGCTGGTCGACATCCTTGCCCATGAAGACGGCGGTCTGATAGGCGATCATCTGGATCGGCACGGCGTAGGCGATGGGCGCGAAGAGCGGGTCCATCTCCGGCATGATGATGGTCGCTTCAGGCACGATCCCGCATTCGGCCGCGCCCTTGGCATCGGTGATCAGGATGATCCGGCCACCGCGCGCCGCGACTTCCTGCATGTTGGATGCCGTCTTCTCGAAGAGCGCATCGTGCGGGGCGATGACGATGACCGGCATCTCCTCGTCGATCAGCGCGATCGGCCCGTGCTTGAGTTCACCCGCCGGATAACCTTCGGCGTGGATGTAACTGATTTCCTTAAGCTTCAATGCACCTTCCAGAGCCATCGGGAAGGCCGTGCCCCGGCCGAGATAAAGCACGTCACGCGCCTTGGCGAGCTTGCGCGCCAGCTTCTCGATCTCCGGTTCCAGCGTCAGGGCCTGCGCCATCAGCCCGGGCAGCGCGATCAGCTCCTGGGTGTACTTCGCCTCCTGCTCGGCCGTGAGGGTGCCGCGAGCCCTCGCGGCGGCCAGAGCGAGCCCGGCGAGCGCGGTGAGCTGGCAGGTGAAGGCCTTGGTCGAGGCGACGCCGATCTCCGGCCCGGCCAGCGTCGGCGCGACCACATCGCTCTCGCGGGCAATGGTCGAGGTCGGAACGTTGACGACGGAAAGGATATGCTGGCCCTCCTGCCGCGCGTAGCGCAGGCAGGCGAGCGTGTCGGCCGTCTCGCCGGATTGAGAGACGAAGAGCGAGAGCCCGTTCGCCGGCAGCGGCGCCTCGCGATAGCGGAACTCCGAGGCGACATCGATCTCGACCGGCAGGCGGGCGAGCCGCTCGAACCAGTACTTGGCGGTGAGCCCGGCGTAATAGGCGGTTCCGCAGGCCGAGATCGAGAGGCGCGACAGGCTCTTCCAGTCGAAGGGCGGCTCGAAGGGCAGCCGCGCCTGGCCATTCGCCATGTCGATGTAGTGGGTCAGCGTGTGGCCGACCACTTCCGGCTGCTCGTAGATTTCCTTGGCCATGAAGTGGTGGTGGTTGCCCTTCTCGACCAGGAAGGCACCGGCGGCAACGCGTTGGGCCCGGCGCTCGACCTGGGTCCCGGAGGCGTCATAGAAGGTCGCGCCCCTGCGGTTCAGCACCACCCAGTCGCCCTCGTCGAGATAGGCGATCAGGTTGGTGAAGGGGGCCAGCGCCAATGCGTCGGAGCCGAGATACATCTCGCCGTCGCCGATCCCGACCGCGAGCGGCGAGCCCTTGCGCGCGCCGATCAGCAGATCCTCCTGCCCCTCGAACAGGAAGGCGAGCGCGAAAGCGCCCCGCAGATGCGGCAGGGCCGCTCCGACCGCCGCGACCGGATCCTTGCCGCGGTCGAGCTCGCGGGTGACGAGATGGGCGACGACCTCGGTGTCGGTCTCGCTGGCGAAGACGTGCCCGTCGGCCTCCAGCTCGGCCTTGAGCTCGCGGAAGTTCTCGATGATGCCGTTGTGGACGACCGCCAGCTTCTCGGTGGCGTGCGGATGAGCATTGCTCTCGGTAGGCTTGCCATGCGTCGCCCAGCGGGTGTGGCCGATGCCGATCAGCCCGTCGAGCGGCTCGCTGGAGAGGCGCACCTCGAGATTCTTGAGCTTGCCTTCGGCGCGGCGACGGCTGAGCCTGCCACCTTCGAGCGTGGCAACCCCGGCGGAATCATAGCCGCGATATTCGAGCCGCCGCAGCGCCTCGACCACCTGGCCGGCCACAGCCTGTTTGCCGAGAATGCCCACGATCCCGCACATGCGATGCCTCTTAACGTCGTTGTCGGTGCGAAACGCCATACTGCGCGGCGTCGCTAATGCGAAATCACGTTGGATATCCAACTGTGAATGAAAGCGGAAACACGGCTCCGCGGCATGCCGGGACAGCGAGAGGCGCGGGCCGACCAGCTCCCGGCTCGACTGGCTCGGGTAGTCCTGAACCCCTACCCGTCTGGTAGCCAGCGCGCTAGACGGCCGCCTTCCGCGCCCTGGCGGCCGCTCGAAACGCGGCGGCCCAACCCTGGCGCTCGATCTGCCGTCCGCGCGCGACGGCCAGCGCATCGGGCGGAACGTCGCGGGTAATCACCGACCCGGAGCCGACATAGGCGCCGGCGCCGATCGTCACCGGCGCGACCAGCGCGGAGTTCGATCCGACGAAGGCGCCTTCGCCGATGATCGTCTTCGACTTGAAGAAGCCGTCATAGTTACAGGTGATGGTGCCGGCGCCGATATTGGCGCCCGCGCCGACCTCGGCGTCGCCGATATAGGTGAGATGGTTGACCTTGACCCCCTCACCGATCTTCGCGGCCTTGATCTCGACGAAGTTGCCGACCTTGGTTCCTTCCGCGAGATCGGCGCCCGGCCGCAGCCGGGCATAGGGTCCGATCGTCGCGTTCGCCCCGACGCTGGCGCCTTCCAGATGCGAGAAGGCGTGGATCACCGCGCCGTCGGCGACGCTGACGCCCGGACCGAAGACGACATTGGGCTCGATCAGCACGTCGCGGCCGATGCGCGTATCATGGC
>JAEXUU010000521.1 GCA_023452965.1 Pseudomonadota bacterium
GCATCAACGGCTGCAGCAGATAGTCCGCGAAAGTTCGCTGGCCGGTCTGGATGAAGATCTCGACCGGCATTCCCGGTTGAAGAGCAGAGACATAGGCGGAGAGTTCCGGCGTTTGCTGAAGATCGACCTCGGCCTTGTACAGCGCCTTTCCTGACCTCGGTTCGATGAGCGCATCGGCTGTGACCATGGTGACGGCACCGCTGAACATTGGAGAGCGCCTGGTGCTGAAGGCAAGAATCTGCACGCGAGCCGGCTGCCCGACGCGCACCTCGTTGCGGTCGGTGGGCTTGACCTCACCCTCTACGATCAGGCGATCTTGCGTCGGAACGATGTCGAGCAGCGTTTCGCGCGGCGGGAGTATAGCGTTCAAGCTCCGCATGTTGAGGCCGACCACAATACCTCTTTCGGGGGCCCGGACCTCACTCCGATGGAGTATGTCGCGAGCCGCCGTGATGCGATGCCTCGTGTCGGCGATCCGCTCGCGCGCGGCGTGACGCTGCTTGGCGATGTCCTCGATCCAGGTCAGGACGAGTTGCCGGCGCTTGTTCTCCAGTTCGGCGATCTTGCCCCGAGACTGGGCCACCGACGAAGCATTCGTCGTGATCTGGGCTTCAGCGTCGGCCTCGGCTCGCTTGAGCGCCAGGACCTTGGGTTTTCGGGCCAGCCCCCTGGCGAGGAGGAAGTCCGAATCCTTGATCTCCTCGCGGAGGAAGGCGAGCTGGCGTTCAAGCCCGCTGGAGCTGCTCTGGAGTCCGCGGATACCATCCTCCAGCTGCAGGATCTGCTGGTCGATGAGGTGACGCTCGCCTTGCAGCGAGTCCCGCCTCGCCGCGAACTCTGCCAGCTGGGTTGCCACCGAGACCTGCGCATCGGGGGGGATCGGGTCCGCTTTCAGCTCCTCGGGAAACGAAACCGCTGCAGCTCCGGCCTGCTCCGCTTCCAGCCGGGCCTCCATGGCGAGATCGGCAAAGAGCTTGGTTTCGAGCACGCCGAGATTGGCTTCGATCTGGGTCGTGTCCAGCCGGGCAAGGAGCTGGTCGCGCTCGACCTGCTCGCCTTCCCGAACGAAGAGCGCTTTGACGATTCCGCCCTCGAGATGCTGCACCGAACGCCGCTGGGACAGCACCTTCACCACGCCGGGCGCGATCACCGCGCTGGCAAGCGGCACCGTGCCGGCCCAGATGCCGAAGATGCCGAAGAGCAGGACAATCAGCGCAGCGCCCCACAGGACGAGTGGCCCGGTCTCGGTCCGAGGACGCTCCGGCACTGCCTCCAACTCCCCCTTCACGGTTCGCGGCACCATGACGGGTAGGTCGTCCTGCACGACGCTCGGCAGCCATCGCGCCCGAGGCCCGAGATCGACGCCGGACATCATCAACCCCTCCCCTCGATGATGTCGGGCCTGGCTTTCTCCGTGGCGACAGGACGTGAAGGTCGCATTGGCGTGGCCCCGGCCATCGCCTGCGGGAGGACCTCGTCCGGCGGGCCGAAGGCCACCTGGACGCCGTCGCGCAGGAACAGGATCTGGTCGGCAACCGTGAACAGTCTCGGGCGATGCGTGACGATGACAAGGGTCATGCCGCGCGCCTTCGCCTCCCTGATCGCCCGGCACAGCGCCTCCTCGCCATCCGGGTCGAGATTGGAGTTGGGCTCGTCGAGCAGGATCAGCTTGCGCCTGCCGAACAAGGAGCGAGCCAATCCGATGCGCTGGCGCTGCCCGCCCGAGAGCTTGTTGCCGTCACGGCCGATCTCGGTCTCATAGCCGTTCGGCAGGGCCAGGATCATCTGGTGAGCGTTCGCCTGCCTGGCGGCAGCGACGACATCCTCGTCCGTCGCGGTTTCATCGAAGCCGGCGATCGCTTCGGCGACGGTGCCGCCGATCAGCTCGACGTCCTGTGGCAGGTAGCCGACATAGCGGCCGAGCTGATCGGCATCCCAATGGTCGAGTGAGGCCCCGTCCAGCCGGATCGTGCCCGAGGTCGGCTTTTCGAGAGCTGCGATCATGCGCAGGAGCGTCGACTTGCCGGCACCCGTCGGGCCGATGACGACCACGACGCTCGCGGGAACGCAGCGGAAGCTGATCCCTGCGAGGGCCGCACGTCGCGCATTCGGGATGCGAAAGGTAACGACGCTGACATCGAGCGCGCCTTGCGGCGGGGGCAGGAGCGTTCGTCGCTGGCTCATCAAGGCCGCCGCGGCGGCGGCGCGGATGTGACCCCAGGAATCGCGCGCCGAGGTCAGCGTGCGCAGGCCGGCGACGAGATGTTCCATCGGCGCCAGCGTTCGGGCGGTGAGGATGGAGCTGGCCATCAGGCTGCCGCTCAGCACCTCGTTCTGGAGCACGAGCCAGGCTCCGGCCCCGATCGCCGCGACCTGGAGAACGATCCTGACCGTGCGCGCGACCGCCGCGATCAGAGCGACCCGCTCGTTCGCCTTGACCACCGGCACCAGCGCCTCGTCGTTGAGCCGGAAGAACTCGCGGATCGCGCCTTGCGTCCAGCCCATTGCGCGCACGAGATTGG
>JAEXUU010000528.1 GCA_023452965.1 Pseudomonadota bacterium
ACGCTGCTCTGTCCCGCCATCGCTGCAGCCGTCACGCTTAAGCCCGAGCAGCGCTTGCGGGCAGATGGCGACTTCTCCGGCAAGAAGCCTGGCAAGACGGCGGTCGATCTCAGTGGTCTCGCCTGCATGCCGTCCGCGACCGGGACGCTGCGCTGCCTCGTGATCAATGACGAGGGCTCCTTCGCGCAATTCGCCCAGATCGCCGAGAATCGCGTCACGCCGGGCGCGACCGTGCCGCTGATCGGCGACAAACCCTCCGATTCGACGCTGGGAACCCCACCGAGCGGCATCTGCAAGGAAGCCGGCCCCTTCGCGGAGCTGGATGGCGAGGCCGTCACCTTCTCGGCCGGCGCCTTCTATGTCGCCGGCTCCCATGGCTGCTCGCGCAATAAGGGTGAGTTCCGGCTATCGGCCTTCCATCTCGCTCGCCTCAAGGTCGACGAAGCGGGCACGCCGTCCGGCAAGATCGAGCTGACCTACCGGCTGAGCGACATGCTCCGCCAGGCCGGCGATGCCGCGCCCTATTTCGGCAAGGCGCTGAACGACGAGAACGGCATGAATCTCGAAGGCGTCGCCGTCACCGGCCCGATCCTGTGGGCCGGCCTGCGCGCGCCCTCGCTTGCCGGAAAGGCCTTCCTGGTCGGCGCGCCGGTCGATGCCCTGTTCGCCCCCGGCAATGCGCCGGCGACGGTCGTCCCGACCGTGGTAACCATTCCCGCCGAGCGCGACCGCGGCATCCGCGATCTCGCCGCCCTGCCTGACGGGCGCCTGCTGGCCCTGGTCGGGCCAGCGGCCGAGCAGGCCCTGCCCTACTCCCTCCTGCTGGTCGACCCGATCAAGCCCGACGGGACCAGGCTGCTGGGCGACCTGCCCGAGCGCGCCGGCCTCAAGGCGGAAGCAGTGACGATCCTCGGGCAGCGCGGCGGCCGGCTCGATGTCATCGTCGGCTATGACGGCGCCAAGAATGGCGGCTTCGAGCGCTATCGCCTGCAACTGCCCTGAGCTTTCCGATGACCGATCTCGACTTCCTCGGCCGTCTCGAGCCGCTGGTGACGCGCTATCGCGCCGAGGTCGCCGGCCCGCGCGAGCATCTGGCGCTGCTGCGCTGGCAGATCGGCGAGCGCCACGCCCTCGCCGAACGCGACACCTTTCCCGGGCACGTCACCACCAGCGCCTTCGTGCTCTCGCCGGACCACACCCGCATCCTGCTGATCGACCATGTCGTGATCGGCCGCTGGCTCCAGCCCGGCGGGCACTACGAGCCGGCGCCGCGCTTCCACGAATCGGCGGCGCGCGAGGCGGTGGAGGAGACAGGCGTCGCCGGTCTCTCCTTGCACCCCTGGCATCAGGGCGGGGACCTGCCCTTCGCCATCGACAGCCATGAGGTGCCCGGCAAGCCCTCGCGCGGCGAGCCGGCGCATATCCATCACGACCTTCAATATCTCTTCCTGGCCGATCCCGCCTTGCCGCTGGTCGCGCAGGAGGAGGAGGTCCATGCCGCCGCCTGGAAACCGGTCGCTGAGCTGGCGGAAATCGCGCCGGTCGCCTTCGCGCGATTGCAGGCGCTGGCACCGGCCGCCTGAACTCGGGCATCGACGCGCCCGCCCCTCCCCTTCGATGTTGCGCGGCGGCAACAATCCGGCGCAATGCAGCGTTCGCCCCGGCCGGCCTCTCGCGGCAGCGAATGCGTGGGCGCATGCTGGCGCGACTGACAGCTCGTTCCCGTTCGAAAGCGCCCGTCGCATGCCGCACCGGCTCGCTCTCCTCGCCCTTGCCGCATCTGCAGCTTTTGTACCCGCTCTCGCCGCGGACCTGCCCGCCGGCAGGACGGCACCGGCCGCGCCGCTGCCCTCGGCCTGCACCGAGAGCGACAGCGTCCCGATCGACGCCTTCGGCTTCACCACGGGCTCGGAGGTCGCCGATCCCGGCTCCTTCGGCGCCAGCCTGAGCTATGGCGGCGGCTTCGGCGTCCGCGATGGCCGCCAGGCGGCGCATGGCCTGCAATTGCAGGGCTCCTACGGCCTCGTCCCTTGCGTCGAGATCGGCCCTTACCTGCTCGGCGGCTACACCGACGCGACCATCGCCGGCGCGAAAGCCGATACGCGCAGCCTCGGCGCCGGCCTCGAGATGAAGTACCGCCTGCTCGGCCGCGATCGCAACGGCATCGGCCTCACCGTGATCGTCGATCCCAGCTTCAACCGCACCGACCCGAGCGGCGCCGGCACTTTCACCACCTACAACACCGGCCTGCGCCTGTTCGCCGACACGGCCCTCATCCGGGGCAAGCTCTATGCCGCCCTCAACCTCTCCCAGGACCTGACCTGGACCGGCCCGAACCCCTATCAGCGCTCGTCGACCCTGACGCTCGCCGGCTCGCTCTCCTGGCAGGTCGTCGACGGGGTCTATCTCAGCGCGGAACTCCGCCATCAGCGCCGCCAGGACGCGCTCGGCCTTGGCGACAATGTCGGCTACGCCACCTTCGCCGGACCCGGCGTCTACTGGCAGGCGACGAAAGCGCTGGCGATCTCGGCGGCCTACAATGTCCAGCTCGCCGGCAAGGCCAAGGGCCAGCCCGGAAATCTCGACGTCACCAATTTCAGCCAGCACCTGCTGAAGCTGAAGGTGGCCTACAGCTTCTGAGCCTGCCACGCGGCAATGTGTATTGGCGGCGCCCGCCACGCGCGGTGACAAACCCGCTGCCGTGGTGGAAAGCTGGGAGCGGATTCCGCCGCTCTCGCGGCAAGCCTGACGCAGTGCCGCATGCCATGAACGCCTTTCCCGCCCTCACCAGGCTCGGTTTCGATACCGGGCGCCTCGGCTTCACGCTGCGCACCTGCTGCGCCGCCTGCCTCGCGCTGCTGGCCGCCTGGGCGCTCGGGCTCGAGCACCCGCAATGGTCGGCGATGACCGTCTTCGCCTCGGCCCAACCGGCCCGCAACATGCTCGTGGAAAAGGCCTTCTTCCGCGGCGTCGGCACGCTCGCCGGCACCGCGGTCGGTGTCCTCCTGATGCTGCTCTCCGGTGGCCAGCCGCTCCCGGTCATGCTCGGGCTGGCGCTCTGGGTCGGGCTCTGCGCCTTCGCCGGCAATCTGCTGCGCGGCTTCGTCTCCTATGGCGCCCTCATCGCCGGTTTCTCGGCGGCAATGGTGGTGCTGCTCGATATCGGCCACCCCGACCATATCCTCCTTCTGGCGGCGGACCGGCTGCTGACCGTGCTGACCGGGATCGTGACAGCCCTCATCGTCGGCCTTCTCTTCGCGCCGAAGGAGGGCGAGGACGCCGTCGCCGGCGAAGCGCGGCAACTGGCCATTCGCGTGCTGCGCCAGCTCGCGACCCTGCTCTCGGGGACGAAACCCGGCGCCGAGGAGCAGCGGCAGGTCCTGCGGCAGCTCGCCCTGCTCGACGAGGCGCTGGAGCCGCACGGCGCCGGCTCGCTCCGCTCGCGGCGCTCGGCCCGCAGCATTCGCAGCCTGATTTCCGCCCTGGTCTCGACCCTGGTCTGGCTCAGGGCGGCGCCGGAAACGCTGCGCGCCGAACCAGTGCAGGAACTGCTCGAACAGGCTGCCGACGCGCTGGAAGCCGCAGCTCCGGTCGCCGAAGTCTTGCCCCTGCTCGAACGCGCCGCCGATCTCTCGGCCGAGCATCCGCCCCTGCAGGATGCGATCCTGCGCCTCGAAGCCGCCGCGAAGGAGCGGGTCGGCGTCAGCGACGGCGAAATCCGGCCGGCGCGCATCGAGCATCCGGTCATCCTGCATCGCGACTGGGTCGGCGCCCGGCAGGCCGCCCTGCGCGCCGGCGGCATCATGCTGGGGCTGGGCACGCTCTGGGTGGTCACCGGCTGGCAGGCAGGCGCGTTGCTGCTGCTCGGAACTTCGGTGATGGTGACGCTGTTCTCGACCTGGGAGAATCCGGCGCTGATCATGCGCAAGGTGCTGGTCGGCCAGGCCTGCGGCGCCCTCGCAGCGCTCGCCTGCCGCTGGCTGGTCTGGCCGCATGCGACGAGCGAGCTCGAGCTCGTCCTGATGCTGATGCCCTTCATCATGATCGGCGCGCTGCCGATGGCGCACCGGCGCACGATGCTGGGCTCGAGCGACTACTGCATGGCCCTGCTGCTGCTCTCCCAGCC
>JAEXUU010000612.1 GCA_023452965.1 Pseudomonadota bacterium
GTTTCGTCATGGTCGGGCTTGTCCCGGCCATCCACGTCTTCCTTCACCACGCGCAGCGTTCAAGACGTGGATGCTCGCCACAAGTGGCGAGCATGACGGTGTGATCAGCTGCCCTGCCCGGCCGCCCACAGGCCGAAGAGCAGGGCCGCGCCGAGCACGGCGACGAAGGCCGCCGCCAGCACTTCGAGCCCGGCGATGATGCGCACGCCCGCCAGCGAACCGCCGCCGGCAAAGCGCAGCGCCGCGAACTTGAAGAACACCGCGAGCGCCGCCAGCGCCCCGGTGGTCAGCGCCGTGCCGAGCGCCATGGCGAAAGTCGCGGCGATCCCGGTCCAGAACAGGCCCTGCGCATTGGCGAAGACGAGGATGATCAGCGCCCCCGCGCAAGGCCGCAACCCGGCCGCGAGCACCACTCCCGCCATCTCGCGGAAGGAGCGCAGGCGCGAGATCTCGTCCGGCCCGGGCATGTGGACATGGTCGCAGGATGCCGCGTCATGCGCCGCGCCGCCGCCGAGCGCGACGAAGCTGCCGGCCTTGCGCCAGAGCACGTAGAGCCCCACCAGCGCGACCAGCGCGAAGCTGCCCTGCTCGATCACCGAGGTGGTCGCCGCCATGGTCTTCGCCGTCGCGTTCAGCGCGAGGGTGAGGGTCCCGACCAGCCCGATCGCGACCAGCGCCTGGACGAGCGCCGCCGCGAAGCTCAAGGCGAGGCCGCGCCGCAGGCTGCGATTATCGGCGACGATATAGCCCGAGATCACTGCCTTGCCGTGGCCGGGGCCGGCGGCATGGAAGACGCCATAGCCGAAGGCGAGGCCAAGCAGCGCCGGCAGGGCGGCCGGCGACTGCGCGATCCCCTTCAGCGTCACGGTGAGCTCGCGATAGAAACTCGACTGCCAGGCGAGGATGACCGCGCCGAGGCCCGAGGTCGCCGGCAGCGCCTCGCGAGGCAACGCCGTACCGAACGGGTTGCGCGGCGGCGGGGGCGGCGGCGGGAAATAGAGGCTGAGCAGCCAGGCGATCAGTCCGAGCGCGCCGGCGACCAGCGCGAGCGCGAGCACCGCGACGAACAGCCGGCGCGGCAGGGCCGAAAGGCCCGGCGCGGCGTCGACGCTCAGGGACATGCCACCAAGGCGCGCGTCGTGACCACGTAGGCGCTCATGTCCGGCGTCGCGGTGATGTCTTCCTGGGCCAGGCGCTGCTGCGTCGCCGTATCGAGCTTGGGCGGGCGCATGACCCGCACGACGCAGCCCTTCGGCGCATCGCGCGTCGTCACCGCATCGGCCTCGGCAGCGACCTCGAAGGCGACGAAATAGGTGGGATCGCCAATCTCGATGCCGAAGGAGCGGTTGGCGACGGCCGGCGTCTTGAGCGGCAGGGTGAAGGTCAGCGTCAGCACCTTGTTCTCGTAGACCAGCCCTTCTTCCCCGGGCTTGCCGAATTCCTGCGCCTTGCCGTTCGCCTTTGCAGTGGTGAAGAAATCGACATCCGGCAGCGATTCGATGTTGACCTTGGCGAGCTCGGCGAGCTCGTCCGGCGTCAGCTTGCCATCGCCGTTCTTGTCGAGCCCCTGGACCATGTAGGCCGAATAAGCCTCGTCGAAGCTCCAACGATGGCGCAGCGCCTGCACCGCGCCGTCGGGCGTGTAGATGATCTCGGTGCGCGAGGTCACGAAGACGTGCGGATGCGCCATGGCCGGCAGCGCGAGGCCGAGCGAGGCGATGATGGCGCAGAGCGCGAGCGATCCGGTCTGGCGACGCGGCACGGTGGCATTTCCTCGAATCTGCGGCGGAATCGGCAGCGCATGCTAACAAAAACGCGCGCTTTGCGCCTAGCCCGCAATCGGCTGCGAGACCTGCCCAGCCTTCCCCCGCAAAGGCGGCCAAATCGCGGCGCGCACGACATTGGCGCAGTCTGGAATTGCACCAGACTGATTTGACGGCACCCCGGCGGTATGACAGCAATACTGACATAACAACGGGTTGGAGGCCGGCGATACCGTCCCCATAATCCCTGCGGGGTTCGATCTTCGGGAGGTCGTTCATGGCCGAGACGCAGCAGAACTCCGGGACCGATGCGCTCCGCGCCGTCGCCCTCGACGACAAATACGACCTTTCGAAGCAGCAGATCTTCCTGACCGGCACGCAGGCCATCGCCCGCATGCTGCTGGTCCAGCGCGAGCGCGACCGGCGCGCCGGGCTAAACACCGCGGGCTTCGTCTCCGGCTATCGCGGCTCCCCGCTCGGCGGGCTCGACCAGCAGCTCGCCCGCGCCGGCAAGCAGCTCAAGGCTGCGGACATCGTCTTCCAGCCCGGGCTCAACGAGGATCTCGCGGCGACTGCGATCTGGGGCACGCAGCAAGCCGAGCTCTCCGGCGAGGGCAAGCATGACGGCGTGTTCGGGCTCTGGTACGGCAAGGGCCCCGGCGTCGATCGCACCGGCGACGTCTTCCGCCATGCCAACATGGCCGGCACCTCGCGCCATGGCGGCGTGATCTGCCTGCTCGGCGACGACCACACCGCCGAATCCTCGACCAACGCTCACCAGACCGAATTCGTCCTGGTCGACCGGATGATGCCGATCCTCAACCCGGCCGGCGTCCAGGAAATCATGGACTACGCCCTGCACGGCTTCGCGCTCTCGCGCTTCGCCTCGGTCTGGGTCGGCATCAAATGCGTCAAGGACAACATCGAATCGACCGCCTCGGTCGACGGCTCGGTCGAGCGCGTCCAGATCGCGCTGCCCGATGACTACGTCATGCCGCCGGGCGGGCTCGGCATCAGGCGCGAGCTCGACTTCCTCGACCAGGAGAAGCGGCTCCACGTCCACAAGCGCGAGGCGATCCTTGCCTATCTGCGGGCGAACAGGCTCAACCAGACCATCCTCGCGGGCGGACAAACGCCGCGCATCGGCATCATCACCGTCGGCAAATCCTATCTCGACGTCCGCCAGGCGCTGGAGGAGCTCGGGCTCGACGAGGTCCGGGCCAATGATCTCGGCATCCGCCTGTTCAAGGTCGCATGCCCCTGGCCGCTCGACCCGCAGGAATTGAAGGCGTTCGCGGCGGGGCTCGATCTCGTCATGGTGGTCGAGGAGAAGCGCTCGCTGATCGAGGTGCAGCTGCGCGAGGAGCTCTACGGCACCACGCACCAGCCCATGATCGTCGGCAAGAAGGACGAGACGGGCGAATGGCTCTTCCCGGTCCATGGCGCGCTCGACCCCAATGATGTCGCCATCGCGCTCGGCGCCCGCCTGCTGCAATATCGCAACGACCCCGCCCTGCGCGCTCGGCTGGAGGTGATCGCCGCCGCCCAGGGCCGGCTCGCCGAGGCGCAGGAGGTTGCCAAGCGCACCCCCTATTTCTGCTCGGGCTGCCCGCACAACACCTCGACCGTCGTGCCCGAGGGCTCGCGCGCCTCTGCTGGCATCGGCTGCCATTTCATGTCGCTCTGGATGGACCGCGACACTGCCGGCTTCACCCAGATGGGCGGCGAAGGCGCCAACTGGGTCGGCGAGGCCCCGTTCTCGACGCGTGGCCACATCTTCCAGAATCTCGGCGACGGCACCTACACCCATTCCGGCTCGCTCGCGATCCGCTGGGCCGTCGCCTCCGGTGTCAACATCACCTACAAGCTGCTCTACAACGACGCCGTCGCGATGACCGGCGGCCAGCAGGCCGAAGGACATCTGACGCCCGACCAGATGGCGCGCCAGGTCGCGGCCGAAGGCGTCGCCCGCATCGCCGTCGTCTCGGACGAGCCGACGAAATACCCGGCCGGAACGCTCTGGCCGCCCGGCACCACGCTGCACCATCGCGAGGATCTCGACGCCGTCCAGCGCGAGCTCGCCGCGACGCCCGGCGTCTCGCTGCTGCTCTACGACCAGACCTGCGCCACCGAGAAGCGCCGCCGGCGCAAGCGCGGCAAGCTGGCCGATCCGGCCAAGCGCGCCTTCATCAACTCGGCCGTGTGCGAGGGCTGCGGCGACTGCAGCGTGAAGTCCAACTGCCTGTCCGTGCTGCCGCTGGAGAC
>JAEXUU010000633.1 GCA_023452965.1 Pseudomonadota bacterium
CCCTGCCGGCGACAGGATGAACATGGCGAGCCGGTAGCCGTTTGGCGAGGCGCCGTTCAGCACCGTCAGTCCGTAATCGGCGCCGACCGCGAGTGCCGGCGGCTGGTGGACGAGGCGGATGCCCGGCTGCTCCTGCGCCAGGGGCTGGGCGTTGGTGCAATAGGCGAGGAAGATGTCGGCCTCGCCGCTGTCGATCTTGTGGCCGTAGACATTGACGCCGGCCGGCGCCGGCACGCTGGTCGCGCTGCCGGTGAGCTGCAGCGCCTTCGCTTCGAGCGCAGCCCGGGCGCCCGCCTTCACCGCCTCGGCGCGGGCGAATACGGCGAAGGCATAGTCGCCGGACGGGTCGGCGCGCGGCGTCGAGGTGCCGAGCTTCACCTTGGCATCGAGCAGGCGATCGAGCAGGGTCTCGCTGGTCACGGCAAGGTCCGGCCGGACGAAGGCGCAGAGCTCGTTGCGGGCGAAGAGCACGACCGGCCCGGCACGGTTCGCCCGTGCCAGTGCCTGTGGGTGTTCCATATTGGCGGAGGCGAAGACCTCGGCGGCCTCGCCCTTGGCGATACGGTCATGCAGCAGGCCGGAAGCCCCGTAGACGGGCTTCACGGCGAGCTTCGTCTGCGCCTCGAAAGCCTGCGCCACCTCGGTCAGGGCGCCGCGCAAGCTGCCGGCCGCATGCAGGAGCACCGGCTCCTGCGCCGCTACGGTCCCGGCCATCAGGCAGACAAGTCCGGCGAGCGCGAGGCGGCGCACGACGTCACGCCCCGGCCTGCCCGGCATTGGGGAAGAAGAGCTGCTGGCCGTCGATCTTGTAGTCGGCGATCGCCTTCTGGCCTTCCGGGCTGGTCAGCCAGTCGGCGAAGAGCTTGCCGTCGTTGAACTTGACGTGCGGGTGCTTGGCGAGGCTGACCGACATCACGCCGTACTGGTTGAACAGCCGCTTGTCGCCCTCGACCGAGATCACGAGGTCGCCGCGGTTCTTGAACGAGATCCAGGTGGCGCGGTCGGAGAGCACATAGGCGCCCATCGCGCCGGAGGTGTTGAGGGCGGCGCCCATGCCCTGGCCGATCTCGCGATACCACGGACCCTTCTGCGCGGCGATGTCGATGCCGGCGGCCTTCCAGAGATTGAGCTCGGCGGCATGGGTGCCGGATTTGTCGCCGCGCGAGACGAAGGGCGCGCCCTTTTCCTGGATCTTCTTCAGCGCGGCGACGATGTCCGTGGTCCCGGCGACGCCGGCCGGGTCGGATTTCGGCCCGATCAGCACGAAGTCGTTGTACATCACCGGACGGCGCTCGGTGGAGAAGCCCTCCTCGACGAATTTCAGCTCCTGCGCCTTGGCATGGACGAAGACAACGTCGGCATCGCCGCGCCGCGCGGTGTCGAGCGCCTGGCCGGTGCCCTGCGAGATGACGCGGACTTCGATCCCCGTCTTGTCCTTGAAGATCGGCAGGATATGGCCGAACAGCCCGGAATCCTGGGTCGAGGTCGTCGACGCCACGGTGATGAAGCGGGTTCCGGCGGGCGCCGTCGCGGCCGGCGGCGTCGCGGCGGGAGCCTGCGCGAGGGCATGGCCGGAAAGGCCCAGGAACAGCCCGGCGGCGATGAGGGAGCGGCGGTGGATCAATGACATTGTTTCATCCCCTTGGTTTCTGTCGGACATGTTCCTTCAGACCTCGTCCTGCGGAGCCTTCCTCCGGACCGGCTGTCGACCGGCCGAGGCAAGCTCCGCGGCGCCTCGAAAAATGGCTCGGCGCGCTGCGGAGCATCCTTCGAGATCTGTCTGCCACCGCTCCTCGGGATGAGGGCGGAGGCTGTGACGGGCGGCGCGCGGTATCACCACAGCAGCTCTCCCGCCAGGAAGGCGCGCGCCTCGGCCGATTGTGGGCCGGCAAAGAAGCTCGCGGCAGCCGCGTCCTCGACGAGGCGGCCGCGATGCAGGAACAGCACCCGGTCGGCGAGGCGGCGGGCCTGGCCGAGATCATGGGTGGACATCATCACCGTGATGCCCTCGGCGACGAGGACGGTGAGCAGTTCCTCGATCTGGCGGGTTGCGGCGGGGTCGAGCTGCGAGGTCGGCTCGTCCAGGAAGAGCAGCTCAGGCCGCAGCGCCCAGGCGCGGGCGATGGCGAGGCGCTGCTGCTCGCCGCCGGAGAGCAGCCGTGCCGGCTGCGCCGCGCGCTCCGCCAGGCCGAAGCGGGCGAGCGCCTGCTGCGTGCGCGCCTTGCGCTCGGAGCCTGCCGTGCCGGACGCCGCCAGCGCATGGGCGATATTGGCCTCGACCGAACGGCGCAGCATGATCGGCTTCTGGAAGACCATGGCGTGGCGCTTGGCCTGCCTTCTGGCGGCGTGCTGGCCGCCCGGCGCGTCCGCCCAGCGCACCGTCCCGCGGCTCGGATTCAGCAGGCCGTGGCAGAGCCTGAGCGTCAGCGACTTGCCGGCGCCGTTGGGGCCGAGCACCACCGTCAGGCCGCCGGCCGGAATGACGAAGCTGTTCGGCTCCAGCAACTGCTTGCCGCCGCCGGAGAAGGAGACGGCGTCGACGGTGAGCGGCAGGATCGAGGTCGCGTCAAGCATGGCGC
>JAEXUU010000639.1 GCA_023452965.1 Pseudomonadota bacterium
GCTCATAGCCCGCGTGGAAGCAAATGACCTGCCCTACCGCAATCGCATGAAGGCGGGAGAAGACGTGCTTCATTTGCTGGAAGGCGTCTTCCTCGACAGCGCGTATTGGTGCCTGGCGAATCCTTCGCTTGCAAAGCTGGCTCTTGCCCCTGCCGAAAGGCCAGCCCTTGAGCCACCTCCCGACCGGCCGTCATTCCAGCGGCTTGTCAGGGACATTCTAGTGCTCGGCCAGAGGCAGGGGGGCATTCGCAGGGATGATGACCCCAATTTCATGGCGCTCATCCTGCTTGGCGTCTACGGGCAAGCGATGCTCTCAGTCCTTGCCGGACGGCGCTTCACCGAGGACGAGATCACACGCCTCATCCGTATCGTTGTTGAAGGCATCGGCGAGCGTTCATCGCAGTAGGCCGCGTTGTCGCGCCGCTACATCGAATGGCCGCTTTGCGCGCCGTCAGCCCTAAAGTTGCCTGCCCGGAAACCGCCGTCCCGGACACTCGCCGCATCAGGCGCTCGGATGCGTCCGCCCAAAAGGAAGACCCGCCCGTTGCCGGGCGGGTCTCTCATTCAATCAGGGCGAAGCGGCCGTTCAGGCCCACTCGTCGTCGCCGAAGCCGCTCGAGCCGTCATCATAGCCCTCGTTGCTGGCGTTCTGGTAGCTCGGCTCCTGGTAGCTGTGACCGGGATCCTCGTAGGACTGGTTCGACGCGGGCTGGGCATTCTCGGCCGTGGCGGTGTCGTTCTGCTGCGTCGCGTTGGCTTCGGCCGGCTTCGCTTCCGAGGCTGCGGGCTTGCCGCCGCCGAAGGCGTTCATCAGCATGTTGCCGGCGACCATGCCGCCTGCGACGCCGGCCGCCGTCGTCAGCGCGCTCGCCATGAAGCCGCCGCGCGCCGGCTGCTGAGCCTGCTGGCTCTGCCAGGGGCCGGGAGCGGGCGCAGCCGCCATGCCCTGCTGGCCGGGCTGAGCGCCCGAGGGCGGCGAGGCCGGCAACGGGGAAGCGGGCTGCGGCGCGGCGCGCTGCGGGAAGGACGGCACGGAGCCGCTGCGGGCCGGCTGGCTCGCGCCGCCGCCGAAGATCCCGGAGAGGAAGCCGCCCGACTGGGCCGGCGCGGGAGCTGCGGCCGGCTGGCGGTGCAGCTCCTCGACCTCGGCCTGAAGCTGCTGGGCCTGGGCCTGCAGATTGGCGAGCGCCTGTTCCTGGACATAGATCGACTGGGCCATCGCATAGACGGCATAGGGCTGCTCGCGCAGGCGTTCGGCGATGAAGTTCTCAGCCTCGGGGTCGCGGGGCTGATTGGCCGCCTGACGCAGGCGGTCGAAAATCCCGGCGATCACGTCGCGTTCCTGCGGCGTCATCGTCATCTCCTCTCATGTTGGGCAGGACGGTCGCCCTGCCATGCGAGAGGTGGTGGAGGCCTTTGACGTTATCAAGGCGACCCCGGGGAATTTTCGGCTCAGGCGTTGCCGATATTGACGTAGTCGAAGCCGCGCTCGCGCATCTCGCTGGAGCGGTAGATGTTGCGCAGATCGACCACCACGGGCCGCCGCAATGCCGCCTTGACGCGTTCGAGATCGAGCGCCCGGAAGGCGTTCCATTCGGTGACGATCACCAGCGCGTCGGCGCCTTCCAGGCAGGAATAGGCGTCGGGCGCGTATTCGATCTCGGGCAGGAGCGGGCGGGCGCTGTCCATGCTTTCCGGGTCGAAAGCGACGACCTGCGCCCCGGCATCGATAAGCGCCGTGATGATGGCGAGCGAAGGGGCCTCGCGCATGTCGTCGGTGTTCGGCTTGAAGGCGAGCCCGAGCACCGCGATGCGCTTGCCGCGCACCGAGCCGCCGCAGGCGGCGACGACCTTGCGGGCCATGGCGCGCTTGCGCTGATCGTTGACCGCGACCACGGTCTCGACGATCCGCAGCGGGCTTTCCATGTCCTGCGCCGTCTTGATCAGCGCCAGCGTGTCCTTCGGGAAGCAGGAGCCGCCATAGCCGGGCCCGGCATGCAGGAACTTCGAGCCAATGCGGTTGTCGAGGCCGATGCCGCGCGCCACCTCCTGCACATTGGCGCCGACGCGCTCGCACAGATCCGCCATCTCGTTGATGAAGGTGATCTTGGTCGCGAGGAAGGCGTTGCCGGCGTACTTGATCAGCTCCGAGGTCCGCCGCGCGGTGAACAGCAGCGGCGCCGCGTTGAGATAGAGCGGCCTGTACAACTCCTCCATCACCTTGCGGGCGCGATCGTCATCGGTTCCGATGACGATACGGTCCGGGCGCTTGAAATCGGCGATCGCAGCACCTTCGCGCAGGAACTCCGGGTTCGAGACCACGGCGAAATCGGCATCCGGGCGGGCCTCGCGCATGATCCGCTCGACCTCGTCGCCGGTCCCGACCGGCACCGTCGACTTGGTGACGACGACGGTGAAACCTTCGATCGCGGCGACGACGTCGCGCGCCGCCTGATGCACGTAGGACAGGTCCGCATGACCGTCGCCGCGACGCGAGGGCGTGCCGACGGCGATGAAGACGGCGTCTGCCTCGCGCACGGATGCCGGCAGTTCAGTCGTGAAGGAGAGCCGACCGGCGCGGACATTGCTCGCGACGAGATCGTCGAGGCCGGGCTCGAAGATCGGAATCTCGCCGCGGTTGAGCGCCGCGATCTTCCCAGCGTCCAGGTCGACGCAGATCACCTCATGGCCGAAATCGGCGAAGCATGCTCCCGAAACCAGGCCGACATAGCCCGAACCGATCATCGTCACGCGCATGCGGCGCACACTCACCCTGTTGACCGGCAGGCCCGCCGGCTGGCGCAGCCCCTATAACAAAACCGCGGCCAGGCAAAACCAGAAGCGCGCCGGAC
>JAEXUU010000654.1 GCA_023452965.1 Pseudomonadota bacterium
GCCATGGTCGTCGCGGCCTCCGGCGGCTCGACCAATGGCGCGCTGCACCTGCCGGCGATCGCGCATGAATGCGGCATCGACTTCGATCTCTTCGCGGTCGCCGAGATCTTCAAGAAGACGCCTTACGTCGCCGATCTGAAGCCGGGCGGGAAATATGTCGCCAAGGACATGTTCGAGGTCGGCGGCATTCCGCTGCTGATGAAGACCCTGCTCGACCACGGCTATCTGCATGGCGACTGCATGACGGTCACCGGCCGCACCATCGCCGAGAACCTCGCCTCGGTGAAATGGAATGACGAGCAGGACGTGATCCGCCCGGCCAACAAGCCGCTTTCCGACAATGGCGGGGTCGTCGGCCTGGTCGGGAACCTCGCCCCCGAGGGCGCGATCGTGAAGATCGCCGGCATGCCGCCGGAGAGCCTCGTCTTCAGCGGCCCGGCGCGCTGCTTCGACTGCGAGGAGGACGCGTTCAAATGCGTCGCCAATCGCGAGTACAAGGTCGGCGACGTGCTGGTGATCCGCTATGAGGGGCCGAAGGGCGGCCCCGGCATGCGCGAGATGCTGGCGACCACCGCCGCCCTCTACGGCCAGGGCATGGGCGACAAGGTCGCGCTGATCACCGACGGGCGATTCTCCGGCGCGACGCGTGGTTTCTGCGTTGGCCACGTCGGTCCCGAGGCTGCTGTCGGCGGCCCGATCGGCCTGCTCAAGGATGGCGACATCATCGAGCTCGACGCCATCACAGGAAAGCTCGCAGTCCGCCTTTCTGATGCCGAACTTGAGGAGCGTCGTAAGGCCTGGAAGCCGCGCAGGACCGACTACAACTCCGGCGCGCTCTGGAAATACGCGCAGACCGTCGGCTCCGCCAAGGGAGGGGCCGTGACCCACCCGGGAGGGGCGGCCGAGACCCATTGCTATGCGGATATCTGAAACCATCCTCGCCGGGTTCCTGTTCACCCTGGGCTGCCAGTCGGTAGCCTGGGCACAGGAGGCGTCCGGCCAGTCGCGCGGGCTTCTGCCGCCGCGGCCGATTCCCGGCATTGCCCTGCCGGAGCCAGAGGATGGCGCGGTCGGTGAACCCGCTCCGCTGGCCGGCGGCCGTGCCATCGCGGCCCCGCCAAGCGGGCCCGCCGCCCATACGGCCTTGCCGCTCGCGCCCTTCACCAGCGCCCGCGACGCGCTGAAGGCCTGGATGCGCGATTCCTCGGCCGGCGATCAGGTCGGGGCCGTGCGCGCCCTCGAATTCGCCGCCTCGCGCGGACATCTCGCCGCGCAGTTCAAGCTCGGCCGCGTCTATGCCAGCGGCGACGGTGTTCCGGTCAACGATCTCAAGGCTTTCGAGTATTTCTCGAAGATTGCGGATGAGAATGCCGACCAGATTCCCGGCACCTCCGATGCGCGGATCGTCGCCAGCGCCTTCGTGGCGCTCGGGGGCTATTTCCTCGACGGCATCAAGGGCACCTATGTGAAGCCCAATGCCGACCGGGCTTTCGACATGTTCCACTACGCCGCCTCCTATTTCGGCGACCCGGACGGCCAGTACAATCTCGGCCGGCTCTACATGAACGGCACCGGCGCACAGCGCGACCCGCGCCAGGCGGCGCGCTGGATGAAGCTCGCCGCAGAGAAGGGCCACGCGCCGGCGCGGGCCGTCTTCGGCGACCTGCTGCTGCGTGGCGGCGATGGCGTTCCGCGCCATCCGATCCTTGGCCTGATGTGGCTGGCGCTGGCCCGCGAAGGGGCCGACGAGACCCGCGAGGGCTGGATCGTCGAGCGCTATGACGCAGCTTTCGCGGCTGCGAGCGCGGCCGACCGGACCGCGGCGCTGGCGCTGGTCGAGCGTCAGCAGGTTGCGGGCCGCGGCGCACGGCGCTGAGGGCTGGCGCTTCTCTCACCGCGACTTAGCCAGTCCGCTTGGCGGGGCAGGGTAGTTTCCGCGCGCGGCGCTCCCTCATCTGCCACACACTCATGGGGATGATGGCATCGTCCTGCCGCTAGTGGCGGTCGATCAGATGCGCCCGCCGGGCAGACGGCTGACTGAGCTCAGTTCAGCTCGATCAGCACCGGGACGTGGTCGGAGGCCTTCTCCCAGCCGCGGACATGCTTGGCGATCGAGACGCCGGTAAGCCGGTCGGCCGCCTGCGGCGAGAGCAGGAGGTGGTCGATGCGGATGCCGTTGTTCCGCTGCCAGGCGCCGGCCTGATAGTCCCAGAAGGTGTAGAGGCCGGGCGCATCGGTCGTCGCCCGCAGCGCCTCGGTGAAGCCGAGATTGACGAGCTTGCGGAAGGCGGTGCGGGTCGGCGGCAGGAAGAGCGCGTCGGAGACCCAGGCGGCGGGATCGCGGGCATCGCGCGGCTCGGGGATGACGTTGTAGTCGCCCGCAAGCACCAGCGGCTCCTCATGGGCGAGCAGGCCGCGCGCATGCACCGCCAGCCGCTCCATCCAGGCGAGCTTGTAAGGGTACTTCTCCGTGTTCGGCGGGTTGCCGTTCGGCAGATAGATCGAGGCGAGGCGGACGACGCCATCGCCATGCGGCAGGACGCCTTCGAGATAGCGCGCCTGCTCGTCGCCATCATCGCCGGGCAGGCCGCGGCGGACATCCTCGAGTTTGCTGCGCGAGAGGATGGCGACGCCGTTGAAGGCCTTCTGGCCATGGCTGGTCACCTGCCAGCCGGCCTCCTCGATCTCGGCGCGCGGGAAGTCGCCGTCGACGCATTTCAGCTCCTGCAGGCAGAGTGCATCGGGCTCCGCCTCCTTCAGGAAGGCGAGCAGGTGCTGAAGCCGCTGGCGGACCGAGTTGACGTTCCAGGTGGCGATACGCACGGGCTGAACTCCGGATTCTCTGGAGTGCACCATAAGGACCGGGGTGGGCGACAAGGCAAGTCAGGAGGCTCGGCGGGGGCCGGTTCGCCGGCATCGCAGGCTCCGATCATGAGACGCCCGCCCACCGCCTGGCATGGCGCAACGATCCGATCCCGACCGGCTGAAGGTGCTCTGTGACGGAGATCACGGTCGTCGGGCCGACCGAGGACCATGGTGCGGCCGGGTTCCTGCCCGCGATTCAATTTCATGGTGCCCCGCCGACGCTGTTCTGCCC
>JAEXUU010000671.1 GCA_023452965.1 Pseudomonadota bacterium
ACGACTGGTTCACCCGCCCCGACCTCAAGGATAAGTTCAAGGCCAAGTACGGCTATGAGCTCGGCGTGCCGGTCAACTGGTCGGCCTATGAGGACATCGCCGAGTTCTTTTCGAACGACATCAAGGAGGTCGATGGCGTCCGTGTCTATGGCCATATGGACTACGGCAAGAAGGACCCTTCGCTCGGCTGGCGCTTCACCGATGCCTGGCTCTCCATGGCCGGCAACGGCGACAAGGGCATCCCCAACGGCAAGCCCGTCGATGAATGGGGCATCCGCATGGAGGGCTGCCGCCCGGTCGGCTCCTCGGTCGACCGCGGCGGCGACACCAACGGTCCCGCTTCGGTCTATGCCGTGCAAAAATATGTCGACTGGCTCAACAAATATGCGCCGCCTCAGGCGCGCGGCATGACCTTCTCGGAGTCCGGGCCGGTCCCGGCGCAGGGCGCCATCGCGCAGCAGATCTTCTGGTACACCGCCTTCACTGCCGACATGGTCAAGCCCGGCCTGCCGGTGGTGAATGCCGACGGCACGCCGAAATGGCGGATGGCGCCTTCGCCGAAGGGCTCCTACTGGAAGGAGGGCATGAAGCTGGGCTACCAGGATGCGGGATCGTTGACCCTGCTGGAATCGACACCGCTGGAGAAGCGCAAGGCGGCTTGGCTGTACCTGCAGTTCATCGTCTCGAAGTCGGTCAGCCTGAAGAAGAGCCATGTCGGCCTGACCTTCATCCGCGAGAGCGACATCTGGGACAAGAGCTTCACCGACCGGGCTCCGAAGCTCGGCGGCCTGATCGAGTTCTACCGCTCGCCGGCGCGCGTGCAGTGGACGCCGACCGGCAACAACGTTCCCGACTACCCGCGCCTCGCGCAGCTCTGGTGGCAGAACATCGGCGACGCGTCCTCCGGCGCCAAGACCGCACAGGCAGCCATGGATTCGCTGGCCGCGGCGCAGGACTCGGTCCTCGAACGCCTCGAACGCTCGGGCGTCCAGGGCGATTGCGGCCCGAAGCTGAATCCGAAGCAGACCGCGGAGGCCTGGTTCGCGAAGTCGAAGGCCGACGGCAACGTCGCTCCGCAGCCCAAGCTCGCGAACGAGAAGCCCAAGGGCGAGACGATCGACTATGACACGCTGATCAAGTCCTGGCCGGCGACGCCGCCCAAGAAGAACTGAGACCGAACCCCAAAACGCGGGCGGACGATACGAGCCGCCCGCGCACGCGCCGCGAGGACTGGCGCGCTTTGCCTTTTGCCTTCAGCCTGTCGTCAGCAGGCTCAACTCTGGTTTCCGAACTGCTGGGAGAGCTGATCCGGAGACGATGAGCTCTCTTTTTCCGTCGGGGTTGAAGCGTATCACGCTGCCATCGTCTCTCAGGAGATATGCCGAGAGCCCGGCACGTCTCATTTGCTGAATGGTGTTGCGGTGGAACAGCGCGATTTTCCGATCGAAGGTGGGGGGCATGTGGTGCGCTCCGCGGCTCAATCCAGCGCAATGGATACGCAATTCTCCGGAAGTGAATGTGACGAGGCTCACAGAACGAATATTGCCAACTGGGTTGGCGGGCGGGCCGCAAGCTGTATTGGAAGATCGTCGCCAGCGACGGTCGGACGAGCGGCCGAACCAAAAAAATGTGCGAGTTCCGACTTCGACGCGAAGCGGCTATTGAGCCGGGGTGACCTCGTCAAAGCTCAGGAACGCCACGATGACAGAGCCCGCCACGATCCTCTTGAGCCGCGTCAATGGCCACGGCGCCTCCACGAGCGGGCAAAGCAGCTGCCTCGATCTGACGGATAGCAATGGCCAGCGCTTCATTCTTCACATCCCGCGCCAGCTTGAGGGTGATTTCCTGTCGCGGTTCGAAGCTGCTGCCATGCACGCTGCCGGGCTCCGTGGCTCGCCAACACATGCCGACGTGGTCAGCGCGGTCCTCGCCGAACAAACCAGCTTCGTCATGGCGGACGACGGAACGCTCATACTGAGGACGAAAACCCGTTCAGGCGTGGATATCGACATCAGCTTTGACGAGAGCACTGTGCGCGGCCTTCGCGAGCTCCTGGACATCCGGCACCCCTGAATTTGGATTGCTACGGCGCTTTGCCTCGGCGCGTCGTGACGTCGACGTTCGCACCGCGGATGAGGGGCCAGCTCCCGGAGCGAGCCGGAAGCGATCGCATCCATCAGGGTCTGGAATCGGCAATGAGGTATGCCTGTGAGATGTCTCACAGTCCGCAGGCGCGAAAGATCGCCGAAAAATCGATCGATTTCAGAGTCTTGAACCTGCTCAGGGGGTTCAAGAAAGGAAATGGTAGCGGGAGAGGGACTTGAACCCCCGACACGCGGATTATGATTCCGCTGCTCTAACCAGCTGAGCTACCCCGCCCCGATGCGCCGCGTCTCGAAAGACGCTCAATCGCGACGGCGCGGATATAGGGTTTCGCGGGGTGCGCCGTCAAGCCTTGATGCGGCTTAGATTCACCGCAACTTTCGCAGCCTCACGACCTTGAAGTAGCCCTGGCCGACATGGACGGTTTTGTAGCGGCCTGTCGCAGCGGCCCAATCGGTCAGCCGGCTGACCTTGAAGTCGCTGCTCCAGCCGACCGCCTTGGCCAGCGGCGCGACCAGCGACCAGAGCGGTGCGGCAAGCCCGCCTTCGCCGACGAGGCGGCTGGAGATGACGATCTCGCCGCCCGGCCGCAGCACGCGGTCCATCTCGGCCAGCGCCTGCTCCGGGTCCGGTACCAGCGTGATCACGAACTGCGCGGTGACCGCGTCGAAGGAGCGGTCGGCGAAGCCGAGGCGGCAGGCGTCCATCACGAGCAGGCCGATGACGTGATCGAGCCCCTGGCTCTGAACCTTGGCGTGGGCAACGCGCAGCATGTCGAGCGAGAGGTCGGCGCCGACGACCCGCCGGTCACGCTCGAAATAGGGCAGGGTCAGCCCGGTGCCGACGCCGATCTCGAGGATGTCGCGGCCGCAGGCGCAGGCCGCCGCAACCGCCTCGCGCTGGGCGCGCGACAGCAGCCCCTGATAG
>JAEXUU010000676.1 GCA_023452965.1 Pseudomonadota bacterium
TGAAAAGCCTCGCGACGGCGACCTCAGCCGTGGTCGCCAGGCGACGGCCGACGCTTCAGCCAGCCGAGCACGCGTAGCGACAGCTTCAATGCCAGCGGCGAGGCCTTGATCCGCCGCTTCAGCGCCCGCTTCGCCTGGCTGAAGCTTGCATAGGCGCGGCCCTTGGCGGTCAGTGGGAAGAAGGTGTCGACCAGGTCGTCCCGGTCGTCGCAGATCGTCGTCTTGTAGCGGGCCTCGCCGACCCCGAGATCGAACATCGTCAGCCCCGCCCGGCATTTGCGCTTGATCAGCTGGACCAGCAGGATCTCGCCGGGGCTGGTACGTGCCGCAGGCGAGGCGAGGTCGAAAGACGTCGCCATGCCTGAAAAACGCGCGCCATGGACCGCGCCGACATAGGTCGCGACCGGCTGCCCTTCGAGATCGAGCGAGTAGAGCTCGACGATCGGCGGACGCCCGGGCGTACCGAGGGCGGCCTCGCGCAGGAAGCTACGGATCGCCGGATCGGCGAAGGGATCGGGCAGGCGCATCTGGGCGAAGCGGGCCGCCTTCTGCGCCAGGAAGGCATCGAGCACGCGATCAACTGCGAGTGGGTCCTGCGCCTGCACCAGCTCCGAATGGCCGAACTCGGCGAAGCGGTTGCGCTTGGTGGTCAGCTTCTTGCGGGCGTGCTTGCTCATCGAGCGGCGCAAGGTGCCGTCGCAGTCGCCGGGCTGTAGCGCGAGCTTGTAGGCTCGGCTCGGGCTCGCGCCGGCGGAAAGGCGGGCCATCGGGTTTTCGATGCCCTGCCAGGAGGTCGGCTGGTTGACGAAGACGAAGGCGTCGACCTCGCCGATCGCGGCGCCGGCTTCGGCCAGCAGCAGCCTCGTCATGTCGTCGTCGAGGGCCTCGGCGAAATCCGCTCGGTAGAGGCCCATGTGATAATTGGCGTGCTTGCCGCCGATGAACTCGGCGAAGCGGGTGCCGTGCCGGCGCGTGATCACCAGCGGCAGAAGGGCGAGCGTCGCGCCCTCGGCGTCGCAGATCCGCACGAAGCGGAACGCCATCGCCTCGGCGCGGCCGACGGTCTCGCCGAAAGGCCGGATCCAGTCATAGGCCTGATAGGGGGTGGTAAGGCCGCTCGCTTCCAGCTGGCGCCATTCGCTCTCGAGCGCGCCGATCTCGCTGCCGACGCAGATCCGGCTCCAGCCGCGCGCGCCCGCCCGCTGCGAAGCGGCGGCGGCTGGCAGGCCCGGTGCACATGCGACGGCTGACATTCCTCGATCGGTTCCCGGCTCTTCGTGACGGGCTTCCTTAACCCCGCATTGTGAACGGACCTGCCACTATCGGAACCATCGCATCCCGCGATCGCCGAACAGCGTTAGCGATCGGTTGAATCAAACTCTTCGATAGGCCTGGCATGAGTTTGCGCCACAAGGCTTTTTCCACCGCCTTCAAGGCGATCGCGCTGACCGGCGCCGATCGCTGGGGCAGGGGGCTGGCGCAGGGGCGGGGCGCGATCCTGATGCTGCACCACGTCCGCCCTGCGCGGGCCGCGGGCTTCCAACCGAACGGCCTGCTCGAAATCACGCCCGGCTTCCTGGCCCGCGCCCTCAGACTGATCCGGGCCGAGGGCTACGACATCATCCCGCTCGACGAGGTTCCGGCGCGGCTCGCCGACCCCAGGCCCGGCCGGTTCTTCGTCGCGCTGACCTTCGACGATGGCTATCGCGACAATCTCGACCATGCCTGGCCGGTGCTGGCGAAACATCAGGCGCCCTGGACGCTCTTCGTGACGCCGGGCTTCGCCGAACGCACGGCGCGGCTCTGGTGGCTGGAGCTTGAGGAGGCGATCCGCGCCCTGCCGCAGATCGCACTCGATCTGCCGGATGGGCACTTCAGTGCGCCCGCCGGCTCCGACGCAGAGAAGCAGAAGGCCTTCGACCGCCTCTATTGGCGCCTGCGCAAGGGGCCGGAAGCGGTCCTGCTGTCGGCGATCGCCGATCTTTGCCGCCAGGCCGGCGTCGACCCGGTCGCATTGGTCGAGCGCGAATGCCTGCCGCTGGAGACGCTGCGTGCGCTCGCCGGCGCACCCGGCGTCACCATCGGCGCCCATACGATCAGCCATCCGATGCTCGCCAAGCATCCGGAAGAGGAGGCGCGCCGCGAGATCGTCGCGAGCAAGGCCTGGCTGGAGGAGAAGCTCGGCCTGACGATCCGCCATTTCGCCTATCCCGTCGGCGATCCCGGCTCGGCCGGCCCGCGCGAATTCGCGTTGGCGAAGGAGGCGGGCTTTGCCAGCGCCGTGACGACACGGCCGGGACACCTCTTCCCCGAACACGCCGAGCACCTGCACGCGCTGCCGCGCGTCTCGCTCAACGGGCTGCATCAGAGCGAGGCGGCGCTCAGGGCGCTGCTTTCCGGCCTGCCATTCCTGCTCTGGAACCGGGGCCGGAAGCTGAATGTCGATTGAGGGGCGTCATGTCCGGGCCTGCCCCGGGCATCTCCAGCCGTAGCTTCGCCGCTCTGCGCTGCGCTCCGGCCGAGAATGACGGCTAGCCGTCCTTCCGCTCCATCCACTTGATAAGCGGCAGCAGCGGCAGCACCCAGGCGAGGCCGAGGACGATATAGGCG
>JAEXUU010000679.1 GCA_023452965.1 Pseudomonadota bacterium
GAGGAGGTCGAGAAGCTGGTCTGGGCGATCCGCTGGGGCGCCGACACGGTGATGGACCTCTCCACCGGCCGCAACATCCACAACATCCGCTCCTGGATACTCAGAAACTCGCCGGTGCCGATCGGCACGGTGCCGCTCTATCAGGCGCTGGAGAAGGTCGGCGGCGATCCGATCAAGCTCGACTGGGAGGTGTTCAAGGACACGCTGATCGAGCAGGCCGAACAGGGCGTCGACTATTTCACCATCCATGCCGGCGTGAGACTGCCCTATGTGCCGCTGACCGCCAGCCGCGTCACCGGCATCGTCTCGCGCGGCGGCTCGATCATGGCGCGCTGGTGCCTCGCGCATCACAAGGAGAGCTTCCTCTACGAGCGCTTCGACGAGATCTGCGAGATCATGCGCAAATACGACGTCTCGTTCTCGCTCGGCGACGGCCTGCGTCCGGGCTCGATCGCCGACGCCAATGACCGCGCCCAGTTCGCCGAGCTGGAGACGCTGGGCGAGCTGACCAAGGTCGCCTGGGACAAGGGCTGCCAGGTGATGATCGAGGGCCCCGGCCATGTGCCGATGCACAAGATCAAGGAGAACATGGACAAGCAGCTGCGCGAGTGCGGCGAGGCACCGTTCTACACGCTCGGACCGCTGACCACCGACATCGCGCCGGGCTACGACCACATCACCTCCGGCATCGGGGCGGCGATGATCGGCTGGTTCGGCTGTGCCATGCTCTGCTATGTCACGCCGAAGGAGCATCTCGGCCTGCCCGATCGCGACGACGTCAAGACCGGCGTGATCACCTACCGGATCGCCGCCCATGCCGCCGATCTCGCCAAGGGCCATCCGGCGGCGAAGCTCAGGGACGATGCGCTCTCGCGCGCCCGCTTCGACTTCCGCTGGGAGGACCAGTTCAACCTGGCGCTCGACCCCGATACGGCCCGGTCGTTCCATGACGAGACGCTGCCGAAGGACGCCCACAAGGTCGCGCATTTCTGCTCGATGTGCGGGCCGAAGTTCTGCTCGATGAAGATCACCCAGGACCTGCGCGCCGAGGTGCTGGCGATGGGCGAGAACGAGCGGGCGGCACTCGAGGCCATGGCGAGCGAGGGCATGGCGGCGAAGTCGGAGGAGTTCCTCAACAAGGGAGCGCAGCTCTATTTGCCGGCGGCCGAATGAGCGCGGTGATGGCGATGGACCGGCTCGACGCTGCGCGCGTCGCCTCGGTCCTCGCCCGCGTGGCGGAGAACCGCCCGCGGGTGCAGTGCCTGACCAATACGGTGGCGCAGAACATCACGGCGAACATGCTGCTCGCCTTCGGCGCGATCCCGTCCATGGCCATCCATGTCGACGAGGTCGCGGCGATGGCGGAGGGCGCCGGCGCGATCCTGATCAATATCGGCACGATCAATGCCGAGAGCGAGCTCGCCATCCCGAAACTGCTCGAGGTGGCGCGCGAGCGGGGCAAGCCGCTGGTCTTCGACCCGGTCTTCGTCGAGCTCTCGCCGCTGCGCCAACATATCGCCCGCGAGGTGCTGCGCCTGCCGAACCTCGTCGTACGCGGCAACGCCACGGAAATGACGGCGCTCGCCTTCGATCTTGCCTCGGCCGAAGGGGTCACCCGGGTGACCACCGGGAAGGTCGACCGGATCGAGAGCGGCGCGGCGAGCTTCTCGGTCGCGCATGGCCACAAGCTGATGACCAAGGTCACCGGCGTCGGCTGCGCGGCGGGGGCGCTGATCGCCGCCTGTTGCGCCGTCGAAAAGGACCCGGCCATCGCAGCAGCGGCCGCCTTGACGGCCTATGGCATCGCCGGCGAAATCGCCGCGGAACGCTCGCGCGGACCCGGCAGCTTCGCAGTCGAGCTCGTCGACGCCCTCGCCGGCATCGACGAGGCGACACTGGCGCAACGCATGGCGGGGTGATACCCGCCGCGGGAGCCGAGAGCGCAGGGCGGCAATTTCGCCTCCCTGCGCCCGCAAGGCACCCGGCACGATGAGAACAGGAAGACCGCCATGACCGTCGACATCAGCCTCTACGGCATCGTCGACCCGCAGATCGCCCGTGGCCGCTCGCTGGCCGACATGGCGCGTGAGGCGGTCGAGGGCGGCGCGACGCTGATCCAGCTGCGTGCCAAGAACGAGACGACGCGCGAGATGGTGCGCGAGGCCCGCGCCATCCGCTCGGCGCTGCACGGCACCAATGTTCCGCTGCTGATCAACGACCGGGTCGACGTCGCGCTCGCCGCCGGCGCCGACGGCGTCCATCTCGGCGCCGACGACATGAAGCTCAGCGATGCCCGCCGGCTGCTCGGCCCGCGCGCCATCATCGGGGCGACGCTGAACAAGGTCGAGGACCTGCCCGAGCTGGCGGCCGCGAAGATCGACTATGCCTGCGCCGGCGCGGTCTTCTCCACGCAGCACAAGGACGATGCCAAGGTGCCGCTCGGCATCGAGGGGTATTCTGCGCTGCGGCGCGCGGCGGCGCAGGCGCTCGGCGATCTTCCGGTCGGCGCCATCGCCGGGATCGACGCCGGCAATGCCGGCTCGGTGATCGCCGCCGGCGCCGACGGCGTCGCGGTGATCGGGGCGCTGTTCGGCGGGCAGGACATCACGGCGGCCGCTCACGCGCTGCGGGAGGCGGTGAACGCGGCGCTGGCGCGGCGGCTGGCGGCCCCGGTCTGATCGCCAGGGGGCAGCCGCTCAGCCCCTCAGATACATGTCCCAGCAGGGCGAGAGCGCGATCCTGGTCCGCCCTTCCAACGCCTTGCCGAAGTGCTCGAGGATCATGCCGCGGGCCGTGGTCTGCGGGCATTTCGGGGCCATGATCGCATCGAGCTCGCGCAGATCCTCCAGCGCCTGGGCCGCGACCTTCGGGTTGCTGCGGAACGGGTCGATGCCGATCGGGACATGGCGCGGCGGCCTGCGGTCGAGCTGGCGGTTGAACAGGTCGACGAAATCGAGCGTGAAGAAGCCGTTGAGCTCGCGCTTGTTGGCGCTCTCCCAGGCACGGATCGCCTCGATGCCCTGCTCGGCCTCGAGCAGCCAGGTCGCCTGATAGTCGATCGCCGAGTAGAGAATGAACGAGGGCAGCTGGCCCTTGGCGGAGAGCGCGGCATAGGCGCTCTGGTTCCGCGCGTAATGCTCCAGCATCAGCGGCGCGCGCTCCGCGATCTCGCGCTTGACGCTGACCCGGCCGATCCGGCCGAGATCGTCGACGCGCAGCGCCTGATAGCTCGGCGCGCCGAGCATCGCCCGGGCGCCGCGCTCGATGAAGATCAGCGCCGAGGGCAGGGACGCGGCGAGGAGCAGCACCAGCACGACCGGGCGAAGCCGATCCGTCCGGCCCTGCCATTCCAGCAGGATCGCCAGCAGCAATGGCCAGAGCGCGATGAATTCGAGGCTGCCGGTGTTCTGCGTCTCGAAGAAGATCAGGGCGAACAGGGTGACCGCGAGCCAGCCGGTGGTCGAGACCGCAAGCC
>JAEXUU010000367.1 GCA_023452965.1 Pseudomonadota bacterium
GCCGGAAACGGCCGCGCCAGCCCAAGGAAGTACTCTCATGCTCGAAGGCGATCTCGCCCTCGCGACCGTCGCCCGGCAGGAGCCGGGCTGCACCATCCATGTCTGCACCGTCTGCCGGCGCCAGCGCGCGGATCTGCCTGATGGCTTCGACCAGCCGGGCATCGCTCTCGCAGCGGCGCTCGGCGAACGCATGGCCGGCAGCGGCATCGCCGTCGTACCGGTCGAATGCCTCGCCGTCTGCAAGCGGCCCTGCACCATCGCGCTCGCCGCCGATGGCAAATGGACCTATCTGATCGGTGACCTCGACACCGACAGCCATCTCGACGAGATCGCCGGCGCGGCGGAGAGCTTTGCCGCCAGCGCCAACGGTATCGTTCCCTGGAAGGAAAGACCCGCCTCGTTCCGCAAGGGCGTGGTCGCGCGCGTGCCTCCTCTGCCGCGCCAGCAAGGATCAAACGAATGAACGCTCCGCAGAACCCCGCGCTCGGCAAGGTGCCGTGCACGATCATCACCGGCTTCCTTGGCGCCGGGAAGACGACCCTCGTCCGCCACCTCCTCGAGAATGCCGGCGGCAAGCGCCTCGCCGTGCTCGTCAACGAATTCGGCGATCTCGGCTTCGACGGCTCCTTCATCGCCGGCTGCGGCATCGAGGGCTGCTCGGAGGAGGACATCGTCGAACTGCCGAACGGCTGCATCTGCTGCACCGTCGCCGATGACTTCGTGCCGGCGCTGGAGAAGCTGCTCGACCGGCCGAACCCGCCGCAGCATATCCTGATCGAGACCTCGGGCCTCGCCCTGCCGAAGCCCCTGGTCCAGGCCTTCAACTGGCCGGCGATCCGCTCACGCGTTACCGTCGATGGCGTGATCGCCGTGGTCGACGGGCTGGCAGTCGCCGAGGGTCAGTTCGCCGACGATCCCGAAGCCCTGAAGGCGCAGGCGGCTCAGGACCAGTCGGTCGACCACGACAACCCGCTGGAGGAGGTCTTCGAGGACCAGATCCTTTGCGCCGACCTGATCCTGCTCAACAAGAGCGACCTCGTCGATGCGGAAGGGCGCGAGCGCGTCAAGGCCGAGATCGCCGAGCATCTGCCCAAGGCGATCAAGGGGGTCGAGACCGCCCATGGCAAGGTCGAGCCCGCCCTGATCATCGGGCTGGGCGCTGCCGCCGAAGCCGATCTCGCAGCGCGCCCCTCGCATCATGGCGAGGGCGAGGACCACGATCATGACGATTTCGACAGCGTCGCCTTGCCGCTGGCCGAGGCCACCTCGCCGGAGGAGCTGGTCGCCCGCCTCGCCAAGGCCGCCGAGGCCGAAGGCGTGCTGCGCCTGAAGGGTTTCGCCGCCGTCCCGGGCAAGCGGATGCGGCTCGTGGTGCAAGGTGTCGGCCGGCGCATCGGCCACCATTACGACCGCGCCTGGGAGGCCGACGAGGCCCGTGACGGCAGGCTCGTCGTCATCGGCCTCAAGGGTTTCGACCGGCAGGCCGTGGAAGCCGCCCTCAAGGGCTGATATCGACGCTGGCCGGCAGGCTTCCTTGAGCCTTCCGGCCGGCGTGTTCAGAAAGTGATGCGATGCATCTGCTTCCGACCAGCGAGGTGAGGCTCGACGATGGCGAAGACGCCGTCGACCTCGCCTTGCCGCCGGGAGACATCATCGTCCTCTCCTTCAGCGACAGCGATCTTTCGGCGGTGGCGGCCGCTGCCGATAGCGGCCTCGCCATCCGCCTCGTGCCACTGCGGCGCTTCAAGCATCCGCTCTCGATCGACATGCTGATCGAAAAGACGCTGAGCCGCTCGCGCTTCGTGCTGCTGCGTTGCCTTGGCGGACTCGACAGCTGGCGCTACGGGATCGAGCAGGTCGGCGCCGCCTGCCGGCAGAACGGCGTGGCTCTCGCCGTGCTGCCCGGCGACGACCGAGAGGATGAACGGCTGGCCGGATACGGCACGGTGCCGCCGGATTTCGCAGCAGCGCTGCTCGGCTATTTCCATGCCGGCGGCGGCTCCGAGAACATGCGGCGGCTGCTGGAGCTGGTCGACGGCCATCTGCAGGCGAAAAGCCTCCCCTCCGATCGCTCTCCCCTGCCGCTCCCCCCGATCTTCGCCCTCGGCCCCGAAGCGGCGCCCCTGCCCTGGCGCGAGGCGCTCGCCGCCTTGCCCGCCGAAGCGCCTCTCGTCCCCGTGCTCGTCTATCGCTCGGGCGTCGCCGCTGGTGACACCGCCATGGTCGAGGCGATCGTCGCCGCCCTCGCCGCACGCGGCCTCGCGGCGCTTCCGCTCGCCCTGACCAGCCTCAAGGACGAGGCCGTCGCAGCCGGGCTCGCCGGGCTGATCGCGGCACGCAAGCCGGCCCTGATCGTCACCACCACCGCCTTCTCGGCGCGCGAGGGCGAAGGCTTCGTGCTCGACGCAGCCGATTGCCCGATATTGCAGGCCGTACCCGTCGGCAGCCTCCGCGAGGCCTGGGAAGCCTCGCCGCGCGGACTTTCCGCCGCCGACCTCGCCATGCAGGCGGCGCTGCCGGAGTTCGACGGCAGGCTTGGCGCGATCCCCGTTGCCTTCAAGCAGGAGATCGCCGATCCAGCGACCGGCCTGACCATGCGCCGCCTCGCGCCCGATGCGGACGGCATCGCGGCGCTCGCCGAGCTCGCCGCGAGCTGGGTCGCGCTCGGCCGCAAGCAGCGCGCCGAGCGGCGGCTGGCGCTGATTATGTCGGATTATCCTGCACGCGGCGGCCGCGCCGGCTTCGCCGTCGGCCTCGATACGCCTGCGAGCGCGCTGGCGATCCGGGAGCTGCTGGGCGAAGCGGGCTATGATATCGGTCCATCTCCCCTCGACGCCGTCGTCCCGGACGACCGCAGGGAGACCCGGGATCCATGCCTGAACC
>JAEXUU010000726.1 GCA_023452965.1 Pseudomonadota bacterium
GGCGTACTGCGCGAGGGCTGGCTCCATACCGGCGACGTCGCCGCGATCGAGGCCGGCCAGGTCAGGATCGTCGATCGCCTCAAGGACATCATGATCACCGCTGGCGGCAAGAATCTCAGCCCGTCGGAGATCGAGAACACGGTGAAGGGCAGCGCCTTCATCAAGGAGTGCATCGTCGTCGCCGATGGCCCGCGCTATCCCTCGGCGCTGATCCAGATCGACGGCGCAACCGTCGGCAAATGGGCCGAGGAGAACCGCAGCGCCTTCACCCATATCCGCAGCCTGGCCGAGCACAGCCGCGTGCGCGAGCTGGTCGCCGCCGAGATCGAGCGGGCCAATGCCCAGCTCGCGCCGGTCGCGCAGCTCAAGCGCTTCCACCTCCTCGTCAAGGAACTCGACCATGACGATGACGAGGTCACCGCGACGATGAAGGTGCGCCGGGCCAACATCGCGAAGAAATACGCCGCCGAGATCGAAGGGCTGTACAAGCCCGAGCGGCAGGCCGAATCCGCCTGAAGGAGCAGTTTCATGAGCCGACATGTCGTCATCACCGCGGGCGTCCGCACCGCCATCGGCACCTTTGGCGGGGCGCTGTCCGGCCATGCTCCGACGCAGCTCGGCGCGCTCGTCGTCGGCGAGGCGCTGAACCGTGCCGGCCTGCCCGCTGCCGAGGTCGGCCATGTCGTCTTCGGCAATGTCATCCTGACCGAGTCGAAGGATGCGTACCTCGCACGCGTCGCGGCGATCGAGGCCGGGATTCCGGTCGAGATTCCCGCGATGACGTTGAACCGGCTCTGCGGCTCCGGCGTGCAGGCGATCATCTCGGCAGCGCAGGCGATCATGCTCGGCGATTGCGAAACCGCCGTCGCCGGCGGCGCCGAGACGATGAGCCGCGCACCGCATCTGCTCGCGACGGGCCGCTTCGGCCAGCGCATGGGCGATGCGGTCGTCGCCGACCATCTGACCGGCGTGCTGACCGACCCGTTCGGCAACGGCATCATGGGCATCACGGCGGAGAACGTCGCCGAGCGTTACGGCATCGACCGCGAGGCGCAGGACGCCTTCGCCGCCGAAAGCCAGCGCCGCGCGGCCGAGGCGATCGCCGCCGGCCGCTTCAAGGAGCAGATCCTGCCGGTCGAAGTCCGCAAGGGCCGCGACACGATCAGCTTCGATACCGACGTCCATCCCAAGCCCGCGACGACGGCGGAGTCGCTGAAGGGGCTGCGACCGACCTTCAAGAAGGACGGCACGGTCACCCCCGGTAATGCATCCGGCATCAATGACGGCGCCGCAGCCATGGTGCTGATGGAGGAGGGCCGTGCCGGCCGCGAGGGCAAGCCGGCGCTGGCGCGCCTCGTCGGCTATGCCCATGCCGGCGTCGAGCCGGGCGTGATGGGCATCGGCCCGGTGCCGGCTGTGCAGGCTCTGCTCAAGCGCACCGGGCTCGCCCTCGGCGATTTCGATGTGATCGAGTCGAACGAGGCCTTCGCCGCCCAGGCCTGCGCGGTCGCCAAGGAACTCGGCTTCGACCCGGCCAGGGTCAACCCGAATGGCGGGGCGATCGCGCTCGGCCATCCCGTCGGTGCGACCGGTGCGATCATTACCCTCAAAGCCGCCTATGAGCTCCAGCGCACCGGCGGTCGCTACGGGCTCATCACGATGTGCATCGGCGGCGGCCAGGGCATCGCGCTCGCGATCGAGCGGGCCTGAGCCGGATGGCGGCGCCACTCTGGAAGACGCAGGCGCAGCGCGAGCAGGAGCGCGCGCTGAAGCGCGAGGCCGTGCTGCGGGCTGCGGCGCGCGCCTTCAGCGAGCAGGGATTTCACCGGACCTCGCTCGACGATGTCGCAGAACGGCTCAACGTCACCAAGCCGACCATCTACCATTACGTTCGCAGCAAGGACGAGATCCTGTTCGAATGCGTGCGCATCGGGCTGGAGCGGCTCGATTCCGCTTCGGCCTCCGCCGAGGCGCAGCGCGGCGGCGGCTGCGGGCTCGACCGGCTGATCGTGCTCTGGACCGAATATGCGCGGATCGTCACCGAGGATTTCGGGCGCTGCCTGATCCTGGTCGGCGAGGACCCGTTGCCGGCCGAGACGCGCAAGGAGCTGCGCGCCCTCAAGGGCAAGATCGACAAGCGTTTCCGCGGGCTGATCGAGCAGGGGATAGCCGACGGCTCGATCCAGCCCTGCGATTCCAAGCTGCTCGCCTTCGCTGCGGCTGGCGCGCTGAGCTGGATCGCCCGCTGGCACGACCCGGCGGGCTCCTTGCCGGTCGACGAGATCGCTCGGCAGACGATCGGCTTCTTCGTCAACGGCATCGGGCTGAATGGCGCGGGAGCGGGGCGCAGCCGCCATGCCGGGCAGCACGCGAGCGCGGTCTAAACGGGCGCTTCGCCCTGCCTGGATCGTGGACTTTTCGAGCCGTATGACGGCTTGGCGCGGCGGCACGCTCTCCCCGCCGCTAAAATTCTAGATTGATTGACATCAATTACGCGTGTTCCCGAACACCGCATTGAGGCGGGCGACGGCCAGGGTCGTTGCTAAAGCGTCTTACGCTGGCGATAGTGCAGTGCGGCAAGCTGCTGCGACGCTCCGACGTACAAGCCCTGTGGCGCGTAGGGAAAAGCGATATGACCGGCCCCTTCTCGGTGAAACCATCCGCCGGTGCAAAGGCGGAAGCGCTGTTTCGCTCCGATCTCGGCGACTATCTGATCGATGTCGCCCAGCGCAACGTCCTGATGCTCGATGTGCTGCGAAGGCGCGGCGACAATTATCTCGAGCATGTGGCGATGATCGCCCCGCATGTCCTGGGCTTCAGCTTCGAGCCCGTGATGAGCGGCCGCAACCTGCCGCGGCCGGTGAACTACTGGCTGGTCCGGATCGTTCCGCCGGAGGGCGTCGTCACCAACGAGGCGTCGCGCCCCTTCATCGTGGTCGATCCGCGCGCCGGCCATGGGCCGGGGAGCGGCGGGATGAAACCGGACAGCGAGATCGGCGCGGCGCTTGCCGCCGGCCATCCCTGCTATTTCATCGGCTTCTTGCCCGATCCGGTGCCGGGCCAGACGATCGAGGATGTCGGCTGCGCCGAGGCCGCCTTTATTGAGGCCGTGATCAAGCGCCATCCCGATTATCCCGGCAAACCCTGCGTCATCGGCAACTGCCAGGCCGGCTGGGCCGTGCTCGGGCTCGCCGCCGCCCGCCCCGATCTGATGGGGCCGATCATGGCGGCGGGCGCGCCGCTGGCCTATTGGAACGGCAAGGACGGCCTCAACCCGATGCGCTATTCGGGCGGCATGCTCGGCGGCTCCTGGCTGGCTTCGCTGACCGGCGATCTCGGTGCCGGCATCTTCGACGGGGCCTATCTCGTCCAGAATTTCGAGAGGCTGAACCCGGCCAATACCTGGTGGGGTAAGCTCTACGATGTCTGGTCGCAGGTCGACACCGAGGCCGAGCGCTTCCTCTCCTTCGAGAAATGGTGGGGCGGCCATGTGCTGCTCAACCGCGAGGAGATCGAGTTCATCGTCGAGGAACTCTTCGTCGGCAACAAGCTGACCAAGGGCGAGGTCAGGCTGTCCTCCGGCAAGACGATCGATCTGCGCGAGGTCACCTCGCCGATCGTGGTGTTCTGCTCCTGGGGCGACAACATCACTCCGCCGCAGCAGGCGCTGGGCTGGGTCACCGATCTCTATGCCAGCGATCTCGCCCTGATCGCGGCCGAGCAGACCATCGTCTACTGCATCCACCCGCAGGCCGGCCATCTCGGCGTGTTCGTCTCGAGCTCGGTCGCAAGGAAGGAGCATACCGAGCTCACCGAGAACATGGACCTGATCGACATCCTGCCGCCCGGGCTATGGGAGGCGGTGATCACCCCGCGCGAGCCCGGGCAGGACTATGCCGACCTCGCCGCCGGCAAGCATGTGCTGCGCTTCGAGCCGCGCAAGCTCGACGACATCCGCGCTCTCGGGCTGAACACGGCCGAGGATGACCGGCGGTTCGCGACCGTTGCAAAGCTCTCGGAGATCAATGCCGATCTCTACAAGACCTGGCTGCGTCCCTGGGTGAAGGCCGTCGCCAACGCGCCTTCCGCGGAATTGTCACGCCGGCTCAATCCGCTGCGCTCGCAATTCGAGGCGTTCTCGCACAACAACCCGTTCCTGCGCGGCGTTCCCACCCTGGCGGAGCAGGTCCGCCGCAATCGCCGTCCAGCGGCTGCCGGCAATCCGTTCCTTGCCTGGCAGCAGATGGCTTCGCAGAACCTGGCCGCTTCGCTCGATCTGTTCCGTGACATTCGCGATTCCGCGACCGAACTCCTGTTCAAGCAGGTCTATGGCTGGCCGGCCCTGCAGCAGGCGCTCGGCGTCAGCGACGAGACGGCGCGCCCTGTGCCGGCCGACCGCGAACGCGGCGTCGCCGAGCTGGAGGCCGGGCTTGCCGGCTTGCGCCAGCGGGTCAGCGATATCGATGCGAACATCGCCGTGCTGCGTGCCTTCATGTTCGTCCTGGCGGCAGGCAAGAGCCTGGACGAGCGCATCTTCGCTGCTCTTCGGCGCCTGCAGAAAAAGCATCAGAGCCTGGAAGGCACGACGCTCTGGCAGTTCAAGGCCAAGGTGCGGGAGCAGTTCTTCATGCTGCGCTTCGACCGGGAGGAGGCTGTCGCCGCGATCGCGCGTGTTCTGCAGAAGCAGGCGCCGCCGATCTCGCTGGAGGAGTTCCACGGCATCCTGACCGCCGCCGGCCCGCTCGAAGGGGAAGCGCTCGCCCGCTACGAACGCGTCAGCAGGATGTTCCCGGATCACGCGCCGGGGCGCGAGCCGCTGGCGTCGGCGGCGGGAACGCCGCCCCCGACGGTTCGCGCAGCTCCGCCCAAGCCGGCAGCGCAGCGGCGCAGGCCCGGCACCGGAACGCGCCGTCGTAGCGCCCCGCAGAAGTGAGCCCAACGATGGCCCAGACCTCCACGCTCGCCGCCGAAGCCGGTCAGTCCCGGCGCTCCGCTGCCAATGGCGACAAGTATGAGCGCCTGATCGCCAAGGCGCGCGAGATCCCGCCGGCATTGACCGCGGTCGCGCATCCCTGCGACGAAGCCTCGCTGAGGGGCGCGCTCGACGCGGCGGCGCAAGGCTTGATCACGCCGATCCTCGTCGGCCCCACCGGCCGGATCATCGCGACCGCGAAGCAGGCCGGCCTCGACATAGCCGGCTTCGAGATCGTCGACACCCCGCACAGCCATGCCTCGGCCGCCAAGGCGGTCGAGCTGGTGCATGCCGGCAAGGCGGCGCTGCTGATGAAGGGCAGCCTGCACACCGACGAATTGCTGGCGGAGGTGACCAACAAGGAGACCGGGCTGCGGACCGGCCGGCGCATCAGCCATGTCTTCATCATGGACGTGCCGACCTATGCCGAGCCGCTCTTCATCACCGACGCCGCGGTCAACATCTTCCCCGATCTCGAAGCCAAGCGCGACATCATCCAGAACGCGATCGACCTGCATGTCGGGCTCGGGCTCGGCACGCCGCGGGTCGCGATCCTGTCGGCGGTCGAGACCGTGACGACCAAGATCCCGAGCACGCTGGAGGCGGCTGCCCTCTGCAAGATGGCCGATCGTGGCCAGATCTGTGGCGGCCAGCTCGACGGGCCGCTCGCCCTCGACAATGCGATCAGCCCGGAAGCCGCCAGCATCAAGGGCATCGTCTCGCCGGTCGCGGGCAGGGCGCAGATTCTGGTGGTGCCGGATCTCGAAGCCGGCAACATGCTGGCGAAGAACCTGACCTTCCTGTCGGGCGCCGATGCCGCCGGCATCGTGCTCGGCGCGCGCGTGCCCATCATCCTGACCAGCCGTGCCGACAATGTCCGCACCCGGCTCGCCTCCTGCGCCGTCGCCGGGCTCTACGCCCATGCGCTGGCCCAGACGCGTCCGATCGGAGGCTAGGCGGTGAGCGAGGTCCTGTTCGTCGTCAATGCCGGCAGTTCGAGCATCAAGTTCAAGCTCTACCGGGTGGTCGGCGAGGATATCGCGCTGGTCTTCGGCGGCGCCGTCGATGGCATCGGCACGAGGCCTCGGCTCAAGGCGAAGGACCATGCCGGCGAGACAC
>JAEXUU010000736.1 GCA_023452965.1 Pseudomonadota bacterium
ACGCCGAGCTTCTCCATCAGCAGCTCGGCCGAGCCGAAGGAGAGCCTGCCGCTCGCACCGAGAGTCTCGTGCAGGCGCTTCAGGTCGATTCGCGTGCTCTCCAGCGCCGAAACCAGGAAAATCCGGCCCTTCTTGTCCTTGAGGAACAGATTCTTGGTGTGGTGCCCGCTGATCGCGCCACGCAACTCCTTGGATTCGGCCACGGTGAAGACCGCCTCGTGGTCGATCCGGATGGTGGCGATGCCGAGGTTATCCAAGGCTGCGACGAGATCCTGAGGAGAAATTGGCGCGGTCATTTTTGCCCTGGGAAACGCGGAAAAGCTGGAAATCCCTAGCTTTCTCCCCTCGCCGCGGCAAGCTCGAGGCATTGCCCCCGGCTGAACCGGGCAGCGAGTTGTGAAATTCCTGCAACAAGGCACTTGCGCTCCTCGCGGCGATGGGCAATAAGCCGCCCATCGCCGCTGCGGCGGCGATGAATGTCTCGGATGCGGGTGTAGCTCAGGGGTAGAGCACAACCTTGCCAAGGTTGGGGTCGAGGGTTCGAATCCCTTCGCCCGCTCCAGACAATCTCAAGTTAAGAGAAGCATGCAAGCGTCGGGTTTCCCGGCGCTTTTTGCTTTTCTGGCCTGGGCGGCTCGGCACCAATTCTGAACAGTTCCGAAAGCCCGTGGTTACACCGCGGTTACAAGCACGCCTCAGGCACACACAGGTCGCCCGGGCGCACTCCCGCCCCCCTCACTGCTTGAAGCAATTCTCTCGGTGCCACCGCAGGAAATGCGGGTGCGGACGGTCGTGAGCTCGCACAGGCGGCAGTGCTCGGCCTGTCCTGTTTATGAAGCTGCGTATTCCATCGGGGTCGTTAGCCTGCCGGGAGATCAGGATGTCGAGATCGTCGGACAGACTGATCAGACCGCGATCGAACATCCAGTGCGCGGTGCCTGACAACGCGATTCCGTTGCTGACGATGTCAGGCCCCTTCCTCTCGACGGGACGGATGTGAGCCGCATCGACTTCCGCCCGGCCGCCGCCGTTGATGAGCTTCAGGCCGGTGATTGCGCAGCGTTCGTCGTAAGCGCGCAGAACGACGCGGCGAAAGACGCGGTCGCGGACGATCCGGGAGGCCAAGAATGTCGCCCGCTCGCGATCCTGCTCGAACACAAACGGTGCCTGTTCCTCCGCGAAGCCGTTTGATGCCGCATCCGCATCAACGCGCGGCAGCAACGGGGCCTCGTCGTCCAAGCCGAGGCTGGTGATACGGTGAAAGTCGGCAGCTGAGAGCGGCCGGACCGCCGCCTGAGCGCGCCCAGAGATGCGCCCATCCTCATTCAGTACGCCGCGCTCGATCACGCCCCGAGCATCCGTGAAGGGAACCGGGTTGGCGAAGTCGAGATAGCTGACGGGCTCGATGACGGCGATGTACATGTCCGGCGCGCCCTGATCGGGGATCACCTGCTGGACCTTGGCCACTGCAAAGTAGCCACGCGTGCCGGCCACCTTGCGCGGCTCGTAATAGATGATCCAGTCGCCGACGCAGGCCTGGACGCGGCCGAGATACTGACGCGGGAACTGATAATGTTCGGCCGGACTGTCCCGATAGATCGAATCGTGCCGATGAATGAAGACGCCGAAGGCCATGCCTGCTCAGATTCGCGCGAGCCCTAGCGAATTGAGCAAGGCCGGCCGCCCAGGTCAATCCATCGGCAGTGCGCGACAAGCCGACCTTGGCGCTTCGCCCAAAAGCGGACGCTAGCGGCTTTCAGGCGAGATCGGTTCCCCACCAAACGCCGCCTCTGCCGAAAGCTCAGATATCGCGTTGGAGCCATGCACCCCGCGTGCCCTTGTCATAAGCGGGCTTTGGACGCTGGCCGATGATTGAGCCTCCGGGCCAAGAAAGATCGGGCGAGTTCCGTCTGTAAGGTTCATGTCAGCTGGCGCGACCTATCCTCGTTTCATCAGGAAGCGGACGGGGTGTCCCGGGATCGGCTTCCAGGCACCGAACGAAGGACATTGCCATGACCACCGGTTTCAACATCGCCTCCTCCCACGTCTTCGAGCGCGGCGCGCCGCTGAGCGACGACGTCCTCGACGCGGTCAGCGGCGGCGGGCTGATCACGGGCGCTGTGGATCTCGTGGCCTCGGGGGTGAAGACGGGCATCCACTACGCAGCGAAAGGGGTCGGGATGTTCATGGACGCCGATCAGGTCGGCGGCCGCTCGATGCACAACTTCCAGGACAGCGTTCCCGCCTTCGTCGACAAGATCGTCGACAAGATCATCTGAGGCCGCTCTCGAGAGCGTCGCTCCGCAGCCGCCGAAGCCGATCGGCGCTGACCAAGGATCGCGCCACGAAGGGGGACCTCGTGGCAATCCTCAGCGACAAGACGACGCGAAGCGAGATCGGGCGAGGCGCGACGCACTCGCGCGCCAAGCAGATGCACCGGCTAGAAGCGCAGCGCTTCCGCTGAACTGGGAAGACTCCTGCTGAGGCCCGACCTCAGGGAGAGCGCCCGATCAGCCGGTCTTCCACATTCTGCAGGTGGCGCCTCACCGCCTCGGCCGCCGCTGCGGGTTCGCGGTGGGCGATGGCGTCGACGATCCGGGCATGGTCGTCGAAGCTGTGGTGGTCGGCGGGTGGGCTGCTCAGGCTCGGTCGAGGCCGTCCCCAGGTAACGGCGCGACGCACTGCGTTCAGCGTTTCGAAAAGCGCGAGCAGGATCGGGTTGTGCGCAGCCTCGGCGATCTCGTGGTGGAAACGCGCGTCATAGGCCTCGTATTCCCGCCAGGTCGCCGAGGCGCGGCAGGCCGCGTTCAGTTCTGCCAGCGTACCGATTTCAGCCGCAGTCGCGTTGACCGCGGCAAGGCGTGCCAGCTCCGGCTCGAGAGCTATGCGCGCCTTCATCACCTGGATCGGATTGCAGCGCTGCGCGAGATCCGAGATGTCCGCCAGTTGCGGCGGCCTTGGCCCGACGAAAGTACCCTTGCCGACATGGCGCCAGAGCTGCCCCTCGCGCTCCAGCGCAGCCAGCCCCTTGCGCAATTCGGTGCGCTTCACGCCGAGCAGTTCGGCGAGCTCCCGCTCCGGCGGCAGGCGCCCGTCATCGGGCAGCCGGGCAGCCGCCAGAAACCCGTAGAGCTGGGTCAGCACCCCCGAGAGGGCGGCATCGGTGGGAGCGGCGACTTTCTGATCCATCATGCGTAACCGGCAGCGAGTGATGCCCCTTGATCCCACGGATCTTCCGTCAACGCAACCATTTTGCCAATTGGTTCGCAAAACCCATCGCATACGCCCCGATATCGGCTCTCTTTAGACCAAAACACGGCCTTGACAGGATCAAATTACCATTTGACACTACCCAAAATAAAATTGGTTGCGACCAGATCGCTCAAAAAGCCAAATAGAACTCTGGGAGGAGTCAGACCATGAAGCCCTTGGGAAGCAGGCTGTCCACCGTGTTCGCCGCCGCCATCGCGGCCACCGTCGTCCTTCTGGGCGGCAGCCCGGCAGCGCAGGCACAGAACAAGGTCCGCGTGGCGCTGGGAGACGTCCTATCGACCGAAACGCTCGCCATGGTCATCGCGCTCGAACGCGCCAAGGAGAAGGGCGTCGACTATCAGGTGACGCATTTCTCGAAGGAGGATCTCGCCATCCAGGCCGTGATCAACGGCCAGGCCGATCTCGGCATCGGCACGCCGTACGCAGTCGTCCAGAAGAGCAAGGCGCCGCTGCGCGTGCTGTTCCAGGGCACCCGGCTCGTCTTCTTCCCGGTCGCCGACAAGTCCTACAAGACCTGGAAGGACATGAACGGCCAGCCGATCACCTTCCATGCCCGCGCGACGGGCACGGAGGCGATCGGCAACATCATCGCCAAGCGCGAGGGCATCCAGTTCGGCGAGCGCAGCTATGTGCCGGGGTCCGAGAACCGGATCATCGGAATGATGAAGGGGCAGATCAAGGCCACCGTCGTCGATCTCGCCAACAAGAACATGCTGCTCGAGAAGGCCGGCGACCGCTTCCATGTCCTTCCCGGCGTCAGCGCTCCCGCCTCCGACGAGACCCTGTTCGGGCAGATCGAGTGGATCAAGAAGAACGAGCAGCAGGTCGACGTCATCGTGACAGAATTCCTGCGGCTCTGGCAGGAGATGGCGGCCAATCCGGCAGTGGTCGAGCAGGAGCGGGCCAAGCGCAAGCTGATGGCCGACCAGCCGAAGGAGGTGCTCGAAGGCATCACGAAATTCTACACGATGGCGACCAAGGAAGGCGTCTATGCGCCGGCCGGCGGCAACGCCGAGATCGCGAAGGCCGATTTCGAGTTCTACACCGAGGCAGGCCAGATGCAGGGGCCGGCGGCGGAACTGAAGGTCGAGGACTTCTGGTATCTCGCGCCGCTCGAGCGGGCACGCAAGTCGCTCGGCGGCTAGCGCCACTCGCCTTCACCGGCCAACCGGCATGCCGGGTCCTCACGATCCGGCATGCGACCAAGCTGCGGCCTCAAGCGGAGTGACCTCCCTTGCAGATTTCCGACCTTGCTACCGCTCTCCCTCGCCTTCGCGACACTCCGGCCCGGCGCTGGCGCGACATCCTGATCCACCCGCTCGTCCTGCGTCTGCTTTCTTTCACGGCGGCATTCGCGCTCTGGGAGTATGCCGGGCGGATTCCGCTCAGCCCGGCTTTCCCGACCTTTCTTGAAACGCTGGGCGGGCTCGGTGCGATCATCGCCGACGGGTCTCTCCTCAAGGCCTTCCTGATCACGCTCTACCCCCTCGCCATCGGCCTCGCCGTCTCGGTGCTGCTCGGCGTCGCGCTTGGCGTGCTGATGGGCCTGCACGAGCCTTCGGAATGGCTGATCGCGCCGCTCTTCATCATCGCGCAGGCCGCCCCCCTGGCCGCGCTCATCCCGATCCTGACCTTCGCCTACGGCATCGGCCTCACCGCCAAGATCATGACCGTCTGCATCATGGCCATGCCGGTCATCGTGCTGAACACGCTCGGCGCGGTCCGCAACACCCCGAAATCGCTGCTGGAAATGGGCCGCTCCTTCCTCGCCACCCGCAGCCAGAGCATCCGGCTCATCATCCTGCCGGCCGCGAGCCCGATGATCTTCGCTGGCCTGCGACTCGGCTGCGCCGCCGCCTTCATCGGCATCATCCTCGCCGAACTGCTGATCACGCCGACCGGCATCGGCGACGTGATCTCCTACAACCAGTCGGTCGCCGACTATCCGAAAATGTACGCGGCCATTCTCGCCATCATCGCCTTCTCGGTGCTGTTCATCGAATTGCTGGAACGGATCGAGGTCACCCTGTTCCGGCCGGGGGGACGCGCATGACCCCGAACGTCACAGACGCCACAGCGCGGCACATGACCGAGCTCCCTGCCCCCGCCCTCGCCACGCGGCCGATCGTCGAGGTCAAGAGCGTCTCCAAGACCTATCCGGGCGGCATCGAAGCGCTCAGCGGGATATCGCTGGACTTTCCCGAGGGCCGGCTGACGACGCTGCTCGGGCCGTCCGGCTGCGGCAAGACCACGCTGCTCAACATGATCTCCGGAATTGTCACGCCCACCCGCGGCCAGATCCTGTTCGACGGCAATGACGTGACGCCCTTGCCGACCCAGAAGCGCAACATCGCCCAGGTGTTCCAGTTTCCGGTGATCTACGACACCATGACGGTG
>JAEXUU010000771.1 GCA_023452965.1 Pseudomonadota bacterium
GTGGTGATCGAGCTCGGTGAGAAGGTGCTGATCACCGGCGAGAGTGGCACCGGCAAGAGCACCCTGATCCGGGCGCTCGCCGGCCTCTGGCCCTGGGGCTCGGGCTCGATCGAACTGCCGCAAGGCAAGCGCCTCGCCTTCGTGCCGCAGAAGCCCTACATGCCGATGGGGACCTTGCGGGACGTGCTGCTCTATCCCGAGGCCGAGAGCAGGGTCTCCGACGATGTCGTCGTGGCCGCGCTCCAGCGTTGCGGTCTCTCCTATCTCGCCAAGCGGCTCGATGAGGAGGAGCGCTGGGACCAGACGCTGTCCGGCGGCGAGCGCCAGCGCGTCGCCTTCGCGCGCCTGCTGATCCAGAAGCCCGATATCATCATCATGGACGAGGCGACCTCGGCGCTCGACGAGGACAGCCAGAATTCGCTGCTCGGCCTGCTCGAGGAGGATCTCGCCGCAGCCACCGTGATCAGCGTCGGCCACCGGCCGGGGCTGGAGGACTTCCACGACCGCAAGATCACCCTGGAGAAGCGCCAGGCCGGCGCGCATCTGACTTCGAGACGCCTCGGCAAATCGCTCTGGCGGCTGTTCCGGGGGCGCGCGGCGGCCAATGATCCGGCTGCCGAAGAAAAAGTTTAGTTCGCGGCGATTTCGCCCCTGCACGGAACAAAACCCTCCCGAACTGGTTGACAAGCCGAAGCCGCCGCGAGCGGTCCATGCGAATCGGGAGAGCGAAGATGACGACCGCCAGCCTTGCCCCCCTCAAGCGCGCAGCCACCTTCTTCGGCGCCATGGCGCTGGTCGTGACCGCGCTGACCACCGGCGCCGCCCTTCAGAACGGTGTCGGCGAGAGCTCGCAGGCGGTTGCCGAGGCCAAGATCCAGCGCGGCATTCCTTCCGACATGCAGCTCGCCGCCGTGAACCCGGCCGAGACCCGCCGTGACCTCGCCCATCGCGTGGTTCCGACCTCGCAGCAGGAAGCCCGCCTGTCGGGCGGCACCATCCTGCGCTGAGCGGGCTGAAGGGAACCACAGCCTCGCTGCCGCGTAGTAGCAGCGAGCGCCGAAGCATGAAGCCGCCGCAAGGCGGCTTTTTCCGTGGCGGCGTGCAGTTGGCTTCGGGGCCGCTATCGTGGCGGCCGGGAGCGTCCTGCCCGGGGGACAGGCATGTATCTTCGCATCCGCCACGCGACGACCTATCGCTATGCCTGCCCGGTATCCTTCGGGCCGCACCGGCTGATGCTGCGCCCGCGCGATTCGTTCGATCTGCGCGTCATCGACGCCGTGATCACGATCTCGCCCGCGGCGAGCCTGCGCTGGATGCACGACGCCTATGGCAACCCGGTCGCCATGGCGAGCTTCACCGGCGAGGCGGAGACGCTCGACATCGTCAGCGAACTCGTCATCCAGCGCTTCGGATCGGCACTGCCGACCGCCGCGCTCGGGCCGGATGTCGAGAGCGGGGCGATCAGTTACAGCCCCGCCGAACGCGCCGTGCTGCAACCCTATCTCGATCTTGCCGCCGCCGATCCGCACGGGGGTCTCGACGCCTGGCTCGAGACCTTCCGGGCCGGGATCGGGGGAGGCCATCTGCTGCGCGAGCTGGCGCACGCGATCAACAGCAGCCTGAGCTATGCCGTGCGTTTCGACGAAGGCACGCAGCACCCGCTCGACACGCTGGCGGCGCAGGCCGGCTCATGTCGCGACTATGCATGGCTGTTCATCGAGCTCGCCCGCCGTCTCGGCTTCGCCGCTCGCTTCGTCACCGGCTACATCCATGATCGCTCGCCTGCGGACGAGACGCTGACCTCGCTGGTGGGGCTGACCCATGCCTGGGCCGATGTCTTCATTCCCGGCGATGGCTGGATCGAGTTCGACCCGACCAATGATCTCGTCGCCGACCGGCAATTGCTGCGCGTCGCCGTCGCGCGGGTGCCGGAGGACGCCTCGCCGGTGGCCGGAAGCTATGTCGGTCCCGCCGGTTCGTTTCTCGGCCTGGCGGTCGGGGTTACGATCACCCCTGCCAGCGCGCCGGAGCCGGCCGCGGTTTGACCGCGGCGCTGCGCCTTCTCGTCAGCTGCTGTGGCGAATGCGCCAGACGCCGAGGCTCGTGCCCTTGGCCGGGCTGACCTCAACCGCCTCGACCTGGGTGAGCAAGCCCGCGAAGAGCCGGGGCGGCGCGATCGGCGGCGTTTCCCGGTCGGCGCTGATCGCGACCTCGATCGTATGCTCGTCGAAATCGCTGACCGCGATGGTAATGCCGATCCCCGGCACGGCGCGGAGAGTGCGCGAGACCACGTCGACGATCAGGAAGCCGAGCGGAATGATGCGGTCGATCGGCAGTGCGGCGAGGGTGTCGACCTTGCCGGTGACCCATTGCGAGCGGCTGCGCACCAGGCTCGTGATCATCGCCACGACATCGTCGAGAAACAGGTCGATGCGCACCGGCTGCATCTCGCCATCGGCGAGCGTGAAGCGGTAGGCGGCGGAGAGCACATGGACGCGGCACTCCGCGTCGGAGAGGGCGATCCGCGCCTCGCCCTGATGGTCGCGCTTGGTCAGGCCGATATAGCTCTGCACCACCTGCAGGCTGTTCTTGACGCGGTGGTGCAGCTCGCGGACGAGGAAGCGGTTGTCGTCGAGCGCCGCCTGGAGCTTGCCCTGGCGGACCTCCTGCTCGTCGACCATGGTGTTGAACGCCTCGGCGACGCTGCGAATGTCCCCGGGCATATCATTCGAGACCACGGCGCGGGCGCCGGAATTCGAACGACGCGCGCGCGCCGCCGACTCGATGCCGCGCAGCCAGCGCACGCAATGCTGGTCGACGGCCTTGAGATAGACGATGCAAAGCAGCCCGAGCGTCAGCAGGGGGGCCAGCAGCAGCGCGTAGAATTGCGTGGTCGCGGCCTGCTCCGCACGCTGATCGAAGCTGGCGATGACATAGAGGTCGGGCGCTGCGATCAGGCGGGCGGCATAGGAACGCGATTCGCCGGCGCGGCTCGTGCCACGCCAGCGCTGGATCTGCTCGGGAACGAACTCGTCGCGCGGCAGCCAGCTGTCGTCGCCCCGGTTGCCGCCGCGCTGGATCACCACGCCGCTGCCGCGGCTGACCATGCCGGCGATCAGGCCGGGATCGGCGGTGCCGAGGTCGAAGACGCTGTTGAGGAGATCGGGGCTGGCCAGCAGCAAGGCCGTCTCGTCCGGCTTGCCCGGCGAGGGGCGCGTGGAGATGGCGAGGAAGCGCTTGCCACGAATTTCGACCTCATCGTAGCGCGCTTCGGCGAGTTCGACGCCGCCCCAGATCGGCACGGCCGGCCGCGTCAGCATCTGCGCGGCAATCCCTGCGAGTTCAGCCTGGCCGATTTCCGGATCGAGCGAGACCGAGCAGGGCGCGCGCCCGGGCGCGGTGAAATGCAGGGCGAGATAGCCAGTGGTGCTGCGCAGCACGCCGTCGAGCGGCGGGCATTCCTGGGTCTGGTCGGGCGAGAGGGCCGTCAGGGTCGCATGTGTCGCCAACAGCGCACGCAGGGCGCCGCGATACCAGATGCGCGCGCGCACGGCGTAGTCGTCCGCTGCGCGCGCCTGCGAGGTGTGGATCGCATCCAGCACGGTGCGATAGGTCGAAACCGCTGCCGCCGCCGTCAGTGCGGCGATCGGCAGGGCGATTGCGACCATCAGCGCCAGCAGGCGGCCCCGGCCCGTCCTGAACAGCGAGAGAGCCATCTCACCCGCTGACGATTTCCGGCCCCGCTCGCTGCACTGCCGCAGTGATCCGGTGATCCGGGCCGAGATCGTCGACGCCGCCGATCGAGAGAAGCTCGGCGAGCCTGGAGCGAGCCCGATTCACCCGGCTCTTGATCGTGCCGATGGCGACACCGCAGATCTCCGCCGTCTCCTCATAGGAGAGGCCTGTCGCTCCGACCATGATCAGGACCTCGCGCTGTTCCTCCGGCAATTTGGCGAGTGCCTTGCGGAAGTCGGCGAGATCGAGATGGCTTTCCTGATTGCCATGCGTCGCGAGCCGGTCGGCATAGGTGCCGTCGCTGTCCTGCACCTCGCGGCCGCGCTTGCGGTAGAGCGAGTAGTAGGTGTTGCGCAGGATCGTGAAGAGCCAGGCGCGCAGGCTGGTGCCCGGCTGGAACTTCTCGGCATTGCCCCAGGCCTTGAGCAGCGTGTCCTGCACAAGGTCGTCGGCGAGCTGCATCGAACCGGAGAGCGACGCGGCGAAGGCGCGCAGATTCGGGATTTCGGCGATCAGGCCGTCCTTGAAATCATCGGCGCTCATCGGACTCGCCCTCGGTCGGCAGGCGGCGTTCCGTTGCTTCGAGCTGGGCCAGCAGCACCAGGAATTTGTCGGGGATCGGCGCGTTGATGAGGTCGTCGTAATGGGCCTTCAGCGAGCGGCCGATCGATTCCTGCACCTTGGGATCGAGCAGGGCGTCGAATTCGGCGTCGACCTCGTCTCTCTCCGGCAAATCGGAGTTCATGTTGTGCATCGCTTCCTTACTCCTATGGCGCGCCGCCGGCCGCGCCCACACGCTCCGCCCGTGACGCCTCGGTCCACGCGCGGCAGCCCCCGATAAGACACTTATCCGGCCCAATAACGATCCGGAATTGAAAAGGTTCCAAATCTTACGAAAAATAATTTGCTTGTCAGAACAGTGACTTGGGTGCTCTGTTCCGGCAACTTTTTACGGGGGTCGAACCATGTCCATCGCCAAGGAAATCGCACCGCACCTGCCTTATCTGCGCCGCTTCGCCCGCGCCCTCAGCGGGACGCAGGCGAGCGGTGACGCCTATGTCGTGGCGACGCTCGAAGCGCTCGTCGAAGATCCCGGCTCGTTCCCGCGCGATGTCGCGCCCAAGCTCGGGCTCTACCGGATCTTCCTGCAGCTCTGGTCCTCCGTCGGCCTCAACGACAAGGCGACGCCGCAGGACGCAGAGCGTTCCGCCGTCGAGCGCAACCTCGATGCGCTGACGCCGCGCCCGCGCCAGGCTTTCCTGCTGCGGACCGTGGAAGGCTTCCCGATCGAGGAAGTGGGTGAAATCATGATGATTTCGACGGCAGAGGCGGCCGGCCTCGTCCAGTCCGCCGGCCAGGAGATCGCCGAACAGGTCGCGACCGATGTCCTGATCATCGAGGACGAACCGATCATCGCCCTCGACATCGAGACCATGGTCGAGGAGCTCGGCCATCGCGTCACCGGTGTCGCCCGCACCCATCGCGAGGCGATCGCGCTTGTCGGCAAGAAGCGGCCGGGCCTCGTCCTGGCCGATATCCAGCTCGCCGATGGCAGCTCCGGACTGGACGCGGTCAACGAGATCCTCGGCTCGATCGACGTGCCGGTGATCTTCATTACCGCCTATCCGGAACGTCTCCTCACCGGCGACCGGCCGGAGCCCGCCTTCCTGATCACCAAGCCCTTCCAGCCCGAGGCGGTGAAAGCGGCGATCAGCCAGGCGCTGTTCTTCGATCGCCGCGCGGGCCGCAAGGCGGCTTGAGGGCGCCCGACGCCGGAGCCGGGAACAAGCCGGCTCCGCTTCGCGTTATCCAGGTCCGGACGACGCGAAGGAGAACCGGCATGGTCATGGCCCTGCTCGCCGCGCTGATCGCTGTGGTTTCGCTGGCATCGCTGTTCTACGCGGTGCTCGGCGCGTGAGGGCCCAGCTCGTGCGGCGGACCGGCGTCGCCCTGACGCTGATCGCCGCCGCTTCCCTGCTTTCTCCCGGAAACACCATTGCCATAGCCCGCGAGGGCGCCCAGGCGCGCGCCGCCCCGGCTACCTTGCCGCCGCGGCGCCCGGCGAAGCTCCCGGCGCCAGAGGCCGCGCCTGTCGCGCCAAAGCCCTCGCCGCAGGCTTCAATTTCGTCGCCACCTTCATCGGCGCCGGCGGTGGCGCCACTACCGCCGGCCGAAGCCGGCTCCTGTCTCACGGCCCTCTCGGGCGTTTCCGGCAACCGGCTGCGCGCCGCGCCGCCCTCTGCCTCGCTTGCCGCGGAAGGGTGCCGGGTCGTCGAGCCCGTGATCGTCGAGGCGCTCGCCGTGCGCCGGCCGGATGGGGCGGGATCGATCAAGCTCGTGCCGCCTCCAACGCTGAGCTGCGACATGGCGCGCGCCCTGTCCGTCTGGTTCGATTCGGCCCTGGTGCCGTTGGCGCGCGGAGCACTGGATAAGGAACTTGCCAGTCTGCGTGTCGGGGGCGGTCACGAATGCCGGCGGCGCAACCGCCAGACACAGACGCCGATGAGCGAGCATGCCACCGGCCGGGCCCTCGACATCTTCGCTTTCCAGCTCGGAGAGGAACGTCAGGGCAGGCTGGAGATTTCGGTTGAAAAGCCGGAGGGTCTTGTCCAGACCCGCTTCCTCGACGCGGTCAGGCAATCCGCCTGCGGCGCCTTCATGACGGCGCTGGGTCCGGGTTCGGACGCCGCTCATGCCAATCACCTGCATGTCGACATCCAGCAGCGCCGGACGAGTTCATCCCGCTTCTGCCAGTAGGGCGCGGCTATGACGCGATCGTGAAGATGCCCGGGGGCAGGCCCGCAGGTTCGACCTGCACTACCATCTGTGGCATGGGCCGTCCGCTGCTCAGCGCTTCGCGGCGGCGACCGAGTTCCTCGAGCGCGCTGTCGAGGTCGCATCCGGCGCTCAGAAGTTGTTCGAGCTCCCAGAATGGCGGAAGATCGCGCGGCAGATGCGGTATCGGAAAGATCGGTGCCCTGTCGGTCTTGTTATGGTTTGGCATTTGCGCTTCCACTGCTTAGTTCCCATCAACGCAAGCACCGGATTGAGGTTCCGGATTAAGCGGGAACTGTGGAGCGATTGGGGCGTTCTGGCGAAGTTTCGAGGCATGGAGAGAGCGCGAATGGGACAATTGATCGAAGCCGCCGTCGTGCTCGCCGCCATGGCCGGGCTTTCGTTCGCGGCGGCCCCGGCGATGGCGCAGAGCCGCGCTCCGGCCGGGCGGCTGACCTGCTCGATCGGGACAGGCTTGGCGCAGGCCGTCGCGACGCAGCGC
>JAEXUU010000811.1 GCA_023452965.1 Pseudomonadota bacterium
GTGGTAAGGTCAAGGCCTCCTGCACACGCCAAGGACGACGAGCGGGTCTGCTCGTCGCCGAGCCTTCGTCAAGCCGTACCGGCGAGCTCCTTCTGGCGGATGCACGCGACGCTATGGCCGGAGCCGACTTCCTCGATCGCAGGGATCGCGCTGGCGCAGGCGTCGATCACGTGCGGGCAGCGCGTGCGGAAGACGCAGCCCGAGGGCGGGTTCAACGGGCTCGGGATGTCGCCCTTGAGGATCACGCGCTCGCGCTTGACGCTCGGATCGGGCACCGGCGCGGCCGAGAGCAGCACCTTGGTGTAGGGGTGGCGCGGATTGGCGTAGACCTCCTGCGCCGGGCCCTTCTCCATGATCCGCCCGAGATAGAGCACGACGATGTCGTCGCAGAGATACTCGACCACCGAGAGGTCATGGCTGATGAAGACCATGGTCAGGCCGAGCTCGCGCTGCAGTTCCTGGATCAGGTTGAGCACCTGCGCCTGCACCGAGACGTCGAGCGCCGAGACCGGCTCGTCGGCAATGATCAGCTCGGGCTCGACCGCGAGTGCCCGGGCGATGCCGATGCGCTGGCGCTGGCCGCCGGAGAATTCATGCGGGTAGCGCCGAGCATGCTCGGCATTGAGGCCGACCCGGCCGAGCAGCTCGGCGATCCGCGCCTCGCGCGCCTTGCCCTTGGCGAGGCCATGGGTGTCGATGGCTTCGCCGATGATCTCGCCGACGCGCATGCGCGGGTTGAGGCTGGAATAGGGGTCCTGGAAGATGATCTGCAGGCGCCGGCGATAGGCGCGCAGCGCCTTCTCCGGCAGGCCGAACAGGTCGACGCCGTCGAATACCGCCTCGCCGCCGGAGGGCTCGACCAAGCGCAATATGCAGCGCCCGACCGTGGTCTTGCCCGAGCCGGATTCGCCGACGATGCCGACGATGCTGCCGCGGCGGACCTCGAAGGAGACGTCGGAGACCGCCCGGACCTCGCCGCCGCGGGTCGAGAAGACCTTCTGGAGATTGCGGACGGAGAGCAGCGGCGCTTCCGAGCCGAGGGTTTCGGTCGTGCTTGCAGCCGTCACAGCGCGTCGTGCCTCCAGCAGCGGGTGAGATGGGCGGCCGCGACGTCGAGCAGCGGCGGCACGGCTTCAGTGCAGCGCGCCTCGGCCAGCGGGCAGCGCGGCGCATAGGTGCAGCCGGGCGGCAAGGCGAGGGGGCTCGGCACGCTGCCGGGGATGGCATTGAGCAGGCGACGCCCCTGGCCGGGAACGCGGTCGCGCCGCGCATCGGGAATGCAGGAAAGCAGGCCGCGCGTATAGGGGTGGCGCTGGCGCGCGAAGACGCCGGCGACCGGTCCCTGCTCGACGACGCGCCCGGCATACATCACCGCGACCTCATGGGCGATCTCGGCGACGACGCCGAGATTATGGGTGATGAACAGGATGCTCATGCCGATCTCGGCCTGGAGCCGGCGGAGCAGATCGAGGATCTGCGCCTGGATGGTGACGTCGAGCGCCGTCGTCGGCTCGTCGGCGATCAGCAGGGCCGGTTTGCAGGACAGAGCGCGCGCGATCATCACGCGCTGGCGCATGCCGCCTGACATTTCGTGAGGGTACTGCGCGAGGCGCCGCTCGGCCGCTGGGATCTCGACCAGTTCGAGCATGCGCTTGGCCCGCGCGCGCGCCTCACGCCGCGACAGGGGCTCGTGCAGCAGGATCATTTCCATGATCTGGTCGCCGACGGTGAAGAGCGGGTTCAGGCTCGTCATCGGCTCCTGGAAGATCATCGCGATCTCGCTGCCGCGAATGGCCCGCATCTGCTTCAACGGCATCTGCGCGAGGTCGACGACCGCGCCGCTGCGCAGCCGGTACAGGATGCGCCCGCCGACGATGCTGCCGGGATGGGTGAGGAGCCGCATGATCGACAGGCTGGTCACCGACTTGCCGGAGCCGGACTCGCCGACCACGGCGAGCGTCTCGCCGCGGCGCAGCGAGAAGCTGACGCCGTCGACCGACTTGATCGCATTCGAGCCGATCAGGAAGTGGGTCTGCAGGTCCTCGACCCTGAGCAGGATATCGTCCTCGGCCGCGCGCGTGGCGACGGCTGCCATTTCCGTGGTCGCCATGGTCAGAGGTCCTTGCGCAGGCGCGGATCGAGCAGATCGCGCAGGCCGTCGCCGACCAGCTGCAGCGACAGCACGCTCAGCACGATCGCGGCGCCGGGGAAGAGCATCATCCAGTCGGCCTGTCCGATATACTGGCGCCCGCCGGCGATCATCGTGCCCCAGGTCGGGATCTCCGGGCTGACGCCGACGCCGAGGAAGGACAGGCTCGCCTCCGCCAGCATCGCATAGGCGAAGATGAAGGTGGCCTGGACCAGGATCGGCGAGACGAGGTTGCGCAGGACATGGCGGGTCATGATCCGCCATGTCGGCACGCCGAGCGCGCGCGCCGCCTCGACATAGGGCAGCTCGCGGATGATCAGCGTCGAGGCGCGCACGATGCGGGCGAGGCGCGGCGCGTAGACGATGCCGAGCGCGACGATGACGGTTGCGAGCGAGGGGCCGAGCGCCGCGACCAGCGAGATCGCCAAGAGGATGTCGGGGAAGGCCATCATCGCGTCGATGATCCGGGCGATGACGCCGTCGGCCCGGCGGAAGAAGCCGGCGACGAGGCCGAGCGTGATGCCGAGGATCGCGGCGAGCGCGGTCGCCGCCGCGCCGACCAGCAGCGAGAGCTGGCCGGCATAGATGGTGCGGCTGAAGATGTCGCGGCCGAACTCGTCGGTGCCGAAGAACCAGCGTTCGCTCGGTGGCTTCAGCCGGTTGACCACCGAAAGCCGGCTCGGCGAATAGGGCGCGATCAGCGGCGCAAGGATCGCGAGCAAAGCGATCACGGCGAGGACGACGAGGCCGATCACCAGCGTCTTGCGCTGCAGGATTAGGCTGGCGAGCCGCGGGCGGGCTGCGGGCGAGGAGGGGGCGGCCATCAGTAGCGCACCCGGGGGTCGATCGCGAGATAGAGCATGTCGATCAGGAAATTGATCAGCACATAGAGGGCGGCGATGACGAGCAGCGCGCCCTGGATGACCGGATAGTCGCGGCGCAGCACGGCCGAGACGACGAGATTGCCGATGCCCGGCAGGCTGAACACCGTCTCGGTGACGACCGCGCCCGAGATCAGCAGCGCCGCGGTGAGGCCGATCACGGTCAGCACCGGGATCAACGCGTTCTTGAGGGCGTGCTTCATCACCACGCCCCACTCGCCCATGCCCTTGGAGCGGGCGGTGCGGACATAATCGTCGTTGAGCACGTCGAGCATCGAGGCGCGGGTGAAGCGGGTGATCAGCGCCGAGGAGACGATGCCGAGGGCGAGCGCCGGCAGGACGAGATGGCGCAGCCGCTCCAGGAAGGAGGCGTCCGGGCCGCCATAGCCGGAGGCCGGCATCCAGCCATAACGCACGGCAAAGATTTGGATCAGGATCAGGCCGAGCCAGAAGCTCGGAATGCTCGCGGCGAACATGGCGAAGGTGGTGGCGAGCTGGTCGAAGAGCGAGCCGCGCTTATAGGCCGAGAGGATGCCGACCGGCAGGGCGATGGCGCTGGCGATCAGGATCGAGAACAGGGTGAGGAAGAAAGTCGGCTCGGCCCGTTCGGCGAGCGCGCTCAGCACCGGCATGTTGAGGAAGATCGACTGGCCGAGATCGCCGCGCAGGAGCTGGCCGAGGAACAGTACGTACTGCGTCGGCAGCGACTGATCGAGCCCGAGCCGGCTGCGCAGGCCGGCGATGTCGGCTGCCGTCGCATCGGGGCCGAGCATCACCGCAGCGG
>JAEXUU010000111.1 GCA_023452965.1 Pseudomonadota bacterium
GCCCTGGCGAGCACCATCGCAACCCTGATCGACCAGCCCGGTTTGCGCGAGCGCCTCGGCGCCGCCACCCGGATCTTCGCCTGCGAGGAGCGCAATGGCGAGGCGGCCTGCGCCATACTTGGCGCCGCCGTGGAAACCGCGCTGCAGCGCCACCGCTCCCGCCGTTGCGGAGCAAGCCTATGAGCGCGCGCGCGGACTGGCCCGACCTTCTCGCAGAACTCGACCGCTGGGCCCTCGCCGGCCGGCGCATCGCATTCTGGCTGCGCGACGACGATGCCGTCGCCCCGAGTGTCCAAATCGACCGGCTCCCAGCGCTCACCGACCGCTTCGGCGCGCCGGTGCTGCTGGCGACCATCCCGCTCGTCGCCGAGGAAGCACTGGCCCGGCGGCTCGAAAACGCGCCGCTGCTCTTCCCCTGCCAGCACGGCATCCGGCACGACAACCACGCGCCGGCGCCTCAGAAGAAGGCCGAGGTCGGCAGCCATCGGCCAGCGACGGTAGTGCTCGCCGACATCGCGCAGGGCTGGCAGCATCTGCGCGAGCTGTTCGGCGCCCGCGCCCTGCCCGTCTTCGTGCCGCCCTGGAACCGGATCGATCCCGGCATCGCTGCGGCCCTGCCCGAAATCGGGTTCGCCGGCCTGTCCTGCTTCCGCAAGTTCAGCCTCGGTGGGCCAAGCGGCCCGGTGCTGGTCAACAGCGATCTCGACCTGATCGACTGGCATGGCGGCCGCGTCGGCCGCAGCGCCGAGGACCTCCTCGCCGAAATGCTCGCTCTGCTCGTCCAACGCCGCACGCAGACCGAGGGTGGGGGCCAATTCGGCCTGCTGCTTCACCATCGCGACCATGACGCGACCACCTGGGCCTTTCTCGAGAATCTGCTGGTCCGGATCGGCGGCCATGCCGCTATCGATTTTGTGCGGCCGCCGGCGCTTTTTGCGCTGCCGGTGGACTTGGAGCACGCCTCCGGCAGCGCTATGGTCGCCGGCAGTATCGGTGCGTTCTCCGTCCCCAGGAGGCCGTCTGACCCTCCAGCAGAGGACGCGACGCGGGATGTCCCTCAGCCTCATCGACGATAGCGGGACGCGTCGCCCGCCCGCCGGTCCCCATGCGCCGCGCGTTCTGATCTACAGCCACGACACCTTCGGACTCGGCCATATCCGCCGCTGCCGCGCGATCGCCAATTCGCTGGTCGCGAGCTACCCTCATATATCGGTGATCATCGTCTCCGGCTCGTCGGTGATCTCGAGCTTCCAGTTCGGCGACGGCGTCGACTATGTCCGCATTCCCGGCATCGAGAAACAGAGCGACGGCCGCTACTTCCCGCATCACCTCAATCTCGACCTCGGCGACACGATCCGTTTGCGCACCGAGATCATCAAGCAGGTCGTGCTCTCCTTCGACCCCGATGTGGTGATCGTCGACAAGGAGCCGCTCGGCCTGCGTGGCGAGCTCGCGCCCTCGCTGGAGATCCTGCGCCGGCGCGGCGCCCGCATCGTCCTCGGCCTGCGCGACGTGCTCGACGAGCCCTGCAAGCTGAACGAGGAATGGCGCCTGAGCGGCGCGGTCGACGCCCTCGCCCATGTCTATGACGACATCTTCGTCTACGGGCTGGAGAGCGTCTACAACCCGCTGCTCGGCCTGCCGAACCAGCACCTTTTCGCGGGCAAGGTGCGCTATACCGGCTACCTCAAGCGTGCTGTGCCCTCGCCGATGCCGCCGAACCGGCATCCGCGCATCACCAAGGGCCCGTTCATTCTGGTGACGCCGGGTGGCGGCGGCGATGGCGCCGGCGTCATCGACTGGGTGATTTCCGCCTATGAGGCCGATCCGACGATCGAACTGCCGGCGCTGATCGTCTTCGGCCCCTTCATGTCGCGCGAGAAGCGCAAGGAATTCACCGACCGCATCGGCCGCTTGCCGAAGCTGGAGAGCATCGGCTTCGAGCCACGCCTCGAACTGCTGATGAACCGCGCCCACTGCGTCGTCGCCATGGGCGGCTACAATACGTTTTGCGAGATTCTCTCCTTCGACAAGCCGGCGCTGATCGTGCCGCGGGTCAAGCCGCGGCGGGAACAGGCGATCCGCGCCGAGCGCGCCGACAGCCTGCGCCTGATCGACGTGCTGCACGACCCGATGCAGAACGGCGAGGGTCCACGCGACCCGATGCAGATGGCCAAGGCCCTGCACGCGCTGCCGAAGCGCCTGCCGCCCTCGCAGGCCTATCTACCGGACCTGCTCGAAGGCTTGCCGGCGATCAGCCGGGCGCTAGCCGACGAGCTTTCGAGCCCTGTCCGCCGGCGCGCGCTGACGCAGAACGCGATGGCCGCCGGCTGAGCAGGTGAGCGCGACCACGATCCGCGCCATCTGGCTGACACGGCAGCAGCAGCTCTGGGCTATCCCCAACGCTTCGAGCCGTCAGGAGAACGATCCAGCTTCGGCCGGCTTACGCCGGCACCGAGATCGCCATGCCGTCGCGCTGCGGGTCGGCGCCGCCGGTCGCGCGCCCGTCCTCGATCTTGACGCCGTGGAGGGCGGCGAAGGGATAGCTCTGGGCTGAGCGCTTGACGTCATAGCCCTGCGCCTTGAGCTCGGCTTCGACGCTGCGGCGGATGCGGTTGCTGATGTCGATGGAATTCGAGACGCCCATCACGCGGGGCGCCGCCACCGCCTCCAGCATCGACATCTCGAAATCGATGACGTTCATGATGCCCTGCGCCATGGCCGGGGCGATATAGCTGCCGCCCGGCGCGCCCATGACGATGAAGGGTTTTTCGCCCTTGAAGACGATGGTCGGCGCGGCCGAGGACGAGCGGCGCTTGCCGGGCGCGATCGAGCCGGCGCGGCCGGGGCGCGGGTCGAAGCGGCTCATCGTGCCGTTGTAGATGAAGCCGAGCCCGTCGGTGATCGCGCCGGACGGGCTGCCGAGCGTATGGGTCAGCGCGACCGCGTTGCCGTGCCGGTCGACCACGGTGACATGGGTGGTCTCGCGCGAGGAGGAGCGCTCCAGCCGCTTGACGTCGGCGCGCTCGCCGCGGCGGATGCTCTCAGCTTGCTCGGCCGCATGCTCCTTCGAGATCAGGCGCTCGACCGGGACGTCGACATAGGCCGGGTCGCCCATGAACTGGTCCTTGTCGATGGTCATGCGCTTCATCGCCTCGGCCAGCAGGCGGACATGCTCGGTGCCGCCATGCGTTAGCGAGCCGATATCGAAGGCTTCGAGCATGTGCAGGATTTGCAGCATCGACATGCCGCTCGCCGGCGGCGGCGAGGTCGAGATGCGGTGGCCGCGATAGGAGCCCCAGATCGGTTCGGCGACCGAAAGCTCGTAGCGGGCGAGGTCCTCGCGCGAGATCAATCCGCTATGTGCCGCGAAGTCGGCGGCGATCTCCTCGGCGAGTTCGCCATGGTAGAACAGGTCGGCGCCGCCCTTGGCGAGCCGCTCCAGCGTATTGGCCATGTCGGTGTTGACGATGATGTCGCCGGGACGCTTCGCGCTGCCATCGGGGCGGAAATAGAGCGTCTTGCCGGTCTCGCTGTAGCGCAGCTTGTCCGAGGTGTTGACCTGGCCGGAGCCGCTCTGATCCTGCGTCCAGAACCAATGCATGTGCGGGCGCACCAGCACGCCCTCGCGCGCCTGCCGGATCGCCGGCGCCATGACGTCGGCCCAGTTCATCGTGCCGAAGCGCGACAGCACATAGTCATAGCCCTTGACGCTGCCGGGCGTGCAGACGGCGAGATGGCCGAACTCGTTGATGCCGCCTTCGAGCAGGAAGGCGAAGCCGTCGCGCGACTGGCCGCGCAGTCTGTCCTGCCACATGTCGGGCTTCGCGGAATAGGAGGCGCGGGCGTAGAACTCGACGATCTCGTGGACGCCCTTGCCGGGCATGTAGAGCTGCATCGAGCCGAAGCCGCCAATGCCCGACATCAGCGGATCGACCACGCCCTGCATGAAGGCGCAGGCGATCGCCGCGTCGATCGCATTGCCGCCGCGCTCCAGCACGGCCGCGCCGGCTTCGACGGCTTCCGGCTGCGGGGCGACGATCATTCCGTTCTTCATGGCGAAGGCTCTTCAGTTCGCATTGCACGTCCCGTCATGGTCGGGCTTGTGCCGAGCATCCACGTCTTCGCTGGTCGATGTCGGTGTTCAAGACGTGGATGCTCGGCACAAGGCCGAGCATGACGGTACGCT
>JAEXUU010000112.1 GCA_023452965.1 Pseudomonadota bacterium
GAACGAGCGTGCCCAGGCCGAACGCCGCGCCGAAGGGCTGATCAAGCTCATCACCGACAGGAAGGGCCGCATTCTCGGCGTCACCATCGTCGGCGCGCAGGCAGGCGAACTGATCGGCCTCTGGTGCCTGGCGGTTCAGCAGCGCCTTGCCGTCAAGGACGTGGCCGGCCTCGTCCTGCCCTCGCCGTCCCTGTCCGAGATCTCCAAGCGTGCCGCCCTTTCCGTCCATGCGCCGCTCGCCTCCAAACCCGGCATCCGACGGCTGATCGGCTTCCTGCGGCGCTTCGGATAGACTGCGCTTCATGCCGGAGAGAGATTTCGATCCCAACAGCCTCTCGATAAGCCAGCCGCGCAGCCTGACGCGGCTCGGCCTGTCGGCAAAGCTACTGATCCTGACGACCCTCTTCGTCATGCTGGCGGAGGTCTTGATCTACCTGCCCTCGATCGCGAACTACCGGCGAAACTGGCTGAACGACCGTCTTGCGGCGGCGCAGATTGCCGTGCTCGTGCTCGAGGGCGCACCGAATGACAACCTGCCGGAGGGCAGCGAGGAACGGCTGCTCGCCGGCGTTGGCGCGCGCGCGATCGCGGCGCGCGTCGGCGGGGCTCGCCGCCTGCTGAGCCTCGACGCGATGCCGCCGGAGGTGGCGCAGACGGTCGACCTGCGCAATCTCAGCCGGATGGGCTCGATCATGGAAGCGGTCTCGACGCTGCTGCGACCGGCCCACAAGCTGCCGATCCGCGTTGTCGGGCAGGCCGTCGGCGCCGCGGACTTCGTCGAACTGGTGAGCGACGAGGCGCCGCTGCGCCAGGCGATGCTGAAGTTCTCCTGGAATCTGCTGCTGATCTCGCTGCTGATCTCGGCGCTCAGCGCGGGGATGATCTATTTCGCGCTGAACTGGCTGATCGTGACACCGATCCGGCGTCTCGCCGCCAATGTGATGGAGTTCGAGAACGACCCGGAGAACCCCTATCGGATCATCGCGCCGTCGGACCGGGTCGACGAGGTCGGCGAGGCCGAACGGGCGCTGGCCCGCATGCAGGCGACGCTCGCCAGCGACCTGCGCGCCAAGAAGCACCTTGCGGAGCTCGGACTCGCGGTCAGCAAGATCAATCACGACCTGCGGAACATGCTGGCGGCGGCGCAGCTCATGTCGGACCGGCTGACAGAGACTCGCGATGCCAAGATCCGAAGCTTCGCGCCCCGGCTGATCGCGACGCTCGACCGGGCGATCGAATTCTGCCAGGCGACGCTGGCCTATGGCCGTGCCGCGGAGGCGACTCCGCGCCTGCGCGACGTGGTCCTGCGCCAGCTCGTGGCCGAGCAGGCGGAATTGCTCGGACTGAGCGAGAACGGCGCCGTCGGCTTCGCCAACCAGGTGCCGGCCAGCCTCGTCGCCAGCGTCGACCCCGACCAGATGGCGCGCGTGCTCTCCAACCTGATGCGCAACGCGATACGGGCGCTGGACGAAGGTGCGGAGCAGGACGGCCGGGCGCCGATACTGACGATCAGCGGCGGCCTCGAAGGCAATGAGCTCGTGCTGCGCGTCGCCGATAACGGCCCCGGGGTTCCGGCGCGCGCACGCCAGAACCTGTTCCAGGCCTTTCGCGGTTCGGTGACACCCGGCGGTACCGGCCTCGGCCTCGCCATCGCCGCCGAACTCGTCCGGCTGCATGGCGGCATGATCCATCTCGAACCGTCCGAGCTCGGCGCCGTGTTCAAGGTGACGCTGCCCGGTCACGACGCCCGGGCCTGAACCCTCCACCCGATACCGGATGGCGGACTTTACCGGGAGCCCGGCCTACTGGCTCGCCCAGATCACCCGCGCCATGAAGGCGATCTCGGACAGCCCCAGCACCCGGTCGGGATGCTCGGGGTTGAGCGAGGCGAGTTCTACCGTCTTGGCCGTCTGGCGCTTGAGCTGCTTGGCCAGGACCTCGCCATCGACGGTCTTGACCACGACCCGGTCACCACGCCGGACCGCCGCCGCCGGCGAGACGATGATGGTGTCGCCGTCGCGGTAGAGCGGCAGCATCGAATCCCCGGCGATCTCCAGCGCATAGGCCTTCTCGTCCGGCACGCCGGGAAAGGCGACCTCGTCCCAGCCGGAGCCGACCGGGAAGCCGCCATCGTCGAAGAAGCCGCCGGAACCGGCCTGGGCAAAGCCGATCAGCGGGATGGTGTGGACCGGCGCCACGCCGCGCCGCACCGCGTTCATGAACTGGTCGAAGCTCGCGCCGGTGGCCGCGAGGATCTTGGCGATCGATTCGGTCGAGGGCCAGCGCTCGCGCCCGTCGGAGCCGATTCGCTTGGAGCGGTTGAAGGTCGTGGCATCGAGCCCGGCCTTGCGGGCAAGGCCGGACGGGGTCAGGCCATAGCGCTGGGCGAGCGTGTCGATGGCGCTCCAGATCTGGTCATGGGACAGCATCGAGGAGGCCTCTTTCCTGACGGTGCCGACGGGCTAGCGGGGATCAAAATAGGAAATATCCCCTATCACGTAAGACTGCAATCCAAATTCTGTAAGTTTCTCGGGCTCGAGGCCGCTTTCGTCACCGGCCGAGCCAGGGGGAGAATGGCGGGACGAGCCGCGGGTAAGCCGCGCCTCCCGATGTCGCCGAACATGTTTTTGCGCGAGGGGTCGGTTTGGGCTTTTGCCGCACCGGCTCTGGCGATATGCCGTCAGCCATGCCTTCCGACCCCACGCCGCTGATCTACAAGATCTGCCCCGAGAGCCTCTGGCGCGAAGCCGAGAACGCCGGTGTTTTCGCCGGCGCCCCTGTCGACCTCGCCGACGGCTATATCCACTTTTCGACGGGCGCCCAGGCGCGCGAGACCGCGGCCAGGCACTTCGCCGGCCAGGACGAGCTTTTGCTGATCGCCGTCGACCCGCAAAGGCTCGGCAGCGCCCTGCGCTACGAACCGTCGCGCGGCGGCGCCCTGTTCCCGCATCTTTATGCCACGCTCGACCCGAAGCAGGTGCGCTGGATCGCGCCGCTGCCGCTCGGCGAGAGCGGCCATGTCTTCCCGGAGGATGTCTTGTGATCGGCAAACTGTTCGGCCTGGCGCGGCCGCTGATCCACAAGCTCGACGCCGAACAGGCGCACCGGCTGACCATCGCGGCGCTCGCCGCCGCGCCGCCGCTGCGGCCGGCGGCCGACCCGCCGTCGCTGGCGGTCGAGGCCTTCGGCTTGCGCTTTTCCAATCCGGTCGGCCTCGCCGCCGGCTTCGACAAGAATGCCGAGGCGGTCGACGGCGCGCTCGGGCTCGGCTTCGGCTTCGTCGAGATCGGCGGGGTGACGCCGCTGCCGCAGCCGGGCAATCCGCGCCCGCGCGTCTTCCGCCTGCCCGAGGACGAGGCGGTGATCAACCGCTACGGCCTCAACAGCGAGGGCATGGAGGCGGTCGCGGCGCGGCTTCAGGCGCGCCGGAAAAAGGGCGGCATCGTCGGCGTCAACCTCGGCGCCAACAAGGATTCGCCCGACCGCAGCGCCGATT
>JAEXUU010000211.1 GCA_023452965.1 Pseudomonadota bacterium
TTCCTGCCGCCGCTCGCCAAGGCGCGCGAGCTCGCCGCGGCGCTGGTCAGCGTCGCCAATGGCGCCGGGCTGCCGACCACGGCGCTGCTGACCGACATGGACGAGCCGCTCGCCTCCGCCGCCGGCAACGGGGTCGAGGTCGCCTATGCCCTCGACCATCTGACCGGCCGGCGGCGCGAGCCGCGTTTCCATGAGGTCACGGTCGCGCTCGCCGCCCAGATGCTGCTGCTCGGCAAGCTCGCCGCGACCATCGAGGAGGCGACGGCAAAGATCGAAACCGCCTTCGCCAGCGGCGCGGCGGCCGAGCGCTTCGCCCGCATGGTCGTGGCGCTGGGTGGGCCGGCCGATCTGCTGGAGCGGCCGCAGGCGCATCTGGCCGCCGCGCCTCTGGTCCGGCCGGTGCTGCCGGAACGCGCCGGCATCGTCACAAAGATCGACACGCGCGGCGTCGGCCTCGCCGTGGTCGCGCTCGGCGGCGGGCGGACACGGCCGCAGGACACGATCGACCACGCCGTCGGCATCGTCGAGCTCGCCGGCATCGGCGATACGGTCGGCCCCGACCAGCCGCTCGGCATCGTTCATGCCCGCGACGAGGCCGGTTTCTCGGCGGCGCAGACGCGGCTGCGCGCCGCCTACCGGCTCGGCGATGGCCCGGTGGAGCGCGGCCCCCTGATCATTCCCGTTACGGAGGCATCCCAGCCATGAGCCTGTTGGTGGCAATGACCGTCTGGCATGTCGAGGACTGGCGCGCGCGGTTCGCCGCGCTGCTGCCGGAGCTGCCCATCGTGACGCTCGGCGAGCCTTTCGACCGGCGCGCCGTCCATTATGTCGCGAGCTGGAAGCATCCCGAGGGTAGCCTCGCCGGGCTGCCCAACCTCGCCGCGATCTTCTCGCTCGGCGCCGGTGTCGACCACATCTTCGCCGATTCCCGGCTGCCGCAGGTGCCGATCGCGCGGGTCGTCGACCCCGACCTGACGACGCGGATGAGCGAATATGTCGTGCTGCACTGCCTGTCGCAGCTGCGCCAGCTGCCGCGCTACATGGCCCAGCAGCGCGCGGGAATCTGGGAGGACGACCGCAACCAGCCGGCGGCGCGCGAGGGCCGCGTCGGCGTGATGGGGCTGGGCGAGCTCGGGCTCGATGCGGTCGCCAAGCTGCGCGTCATCGGCTTCGACGTTGCCGGCTGGAGCCGCTCGCCGAAGGTGATCGACGGCGTGCCGACCTATTCCGGCGAAGCCGGCATGGCAGAATTCCTGGCGCGCACCGACATCCTGGTCTGCCTCGTGCCGCTGACGCCGGAGACGCGCGGCATGCTGAACCGCGCCCTGTTCGCCGGGCTGGCGCGCGACGGGCGCCTCGGCGGGCCGGTGCTGATCAATGCCGGGCGCGGCGGGCTCCAGGTCGAGGCAGACATCCTCGCCGCGCTCGCCGCCGGCGAGCTCAAGGCGGCGGTGCTCGATGTGTTCGAGACCGAGCCGCTGCCGCAGGATTCGCCGCTCTGGACCCATCCCGCGGTGACGGTGACCCCGCACAACGCGGCGATGTCGGCGCCGGAGACGGTCGCGGCCCAGGTCGCGGCGCAGATCAGGCGGCTCGAGGCGGGCGAGCCGCTCGAGCACATCGTCGATCCCGCGCGCGGCTACTGAGCTGCGCCGGCGGCGTCAGCCCAGCCGCTTGATCGCGGTGATCGGTCCGCCATTGCGGGCGAGGATGCGATCGCGCGCCGGGCGCAGCGGCTCGCGGATCACGCTCATCGAGAACGCCGTCGCGTGCAGCAGGGTCTCAGGATCTGTCATGATCCCGACATGGCCCTTCCAGAAGACAAGATCGCCGCGTTGCAGACCGGTTAGGTCCTCGTCGAAGGCAACGGGCTGGCCGAGCCCCTTCTCCTGCAAGTCGGAATCGCGCGGCGCGGCGATACCGGCTGCCGCCAGCGCAAGCTGGACCAGCGCCGAGCAGTCGAGGCCGAGGCTGGTCTTGCCGCCCCAGAGATAGGGCACTTCGAGGAAGCGCTCGGCGACCCCCACGAAATCCGGCTCGTGCACGTCACGGGTGCAGAGATGCTGCTTGAAGACGTGACCGCCGCGTTCGGTGACGAAGAACTCGCCGCTTTCGCCGGTGATGGCGAGCATGGCGCCGAGCGAGAGATCCGCCAGCGGCGACAGTTTGATCGACGGGCCGGGGTAGACGAAGGTCCGCAGCGCCCGGACACGATGGGTCGGCACCGCCGCATCGCCGGCGAGCGAGTCCTCCGGGAGATAGCCGACATAGGAATCGCCGACGAGTTGGCACCAGGCCCAGCCCTCATGCTGCTCGTAGACGCGGACCTGCTCGCCGGCCAGCGCCTGGGTATCCAGCGCAGCGTCGGGGCGCGGCTCGCGCCGCAAGGGCGCGAAGGGCGTAACGACGCGCATCGGCACGGGGTCGGCAAAAGCCAGCGCCTCGACCTGGCCATCGAGATGGCGGGCGGCGAGATCGGGCCGGGCGGGCGTGAGGCGGCGGTCGAGAATCTCTGTCATGGGGCCAGTGTAGCGCCGCCGGGTTAACAGGCGAAGGCGCTGGCTCAGGGCATTTTCGGCCGAAGCACGGCCGTCATTGCGAGGAGTGAAGCGACGAAGCAATCCAGGAGGGCGTAGAGCCCTGCCGCCCTTGGATTGCTTCGCTTTCGCTCGCAATGACGGCTCGGTCCGGTCGGATAAAGCGCTAGAGCCGGATCCGATCAGATTGAATCAATCTAATCGGTGAATCCGTCTCTAACTTATTGATAGAGAACGCGTGATCCGATCCGATTGCGAAGCAATCAGATCGGCGTGTGCTCTAAGCCGGGCCGAGCTCGCGGGCCCGCGCCGTCACCAGATCGGCGAGGTGCTCGACGGCGAGCGCGCCCGCGACCGTGCGCTGGATCACGACATTGCGCTTGTCAGTCTCGTCGCGGCGGCGCGTCACCAGGCCGAGCTTGCCCATCGAATCCAGCGCGCGGGTGATCACCGGCTTGGTGACGCCGAGCCGGCTGGCGAGGCCGCGTACCGTATGTGGCGGCAGCTCCAGATAGATCGTCAGAAGGATCGCGGTCTGGCGCACCGACAAATCGGAATGCGCGTCCTGGACCAGGTCGAGATGGACCTGGCGCCAGAGCTTGAGCGCCTGAGACGGTTTGATCTCCAGCGCCATGAGCGCCCGTTCCCCCGATCGTTACGGGGCCGTATCATTATCGCAGCACCGATCGAGTGCAACAGCCGAGGCCAGACAGGCTTAACGCGCCGGGTAGAGCTGCCTGGCGAGCGCATAGGTCAGGCGGGCGCCCTGGCATTCGCCGCCCTCAGGCCGGCCGGGCTTGGCCGA
>JAEXUU010000221.1 GCA_023452965.1 Pseudomonadota bacterium
GTTCAAGACGTGGATGCTCGCCACAAGGGCGAGTATGACGGAGATTGGACCCGCTGATCAGAAGTCAGTTGCCCCTTCAAAAACGCCAGCCACATATTATCGACAACCTCCTTAATCGCGAAGACGCTGCGGCTTCGGCACATACCTCCCGCAACTGACCTCAAGCTCCGACGCCGACGCCCCCCGGCAGATCGCCGATGACCGTGCCGACCGTCTTCGGCTTGGTGAGCGGGGCGGGGGTCGGCTGGTTGCTGTGCAGCAGGTCCTGTCCGGCATGGATGTCGCTCGCGACCTGGAGATCGAGCCGCTCGGCGTCGCGCCGGCGGACATCCTCGACGATCTCGACGACCTCGTCCTCCGGCACGCCCAGCGCGCGCAGCACCTCGCCGCCGAAGACCATGGCGGATTCGAAGGTCTCGCGGATCTGGTACTCCACCCCGGCGCGGATCAGGTCCATCGAGTGGCCGCGGTCGAAGGAGCGGACGAAGAGCTTTGCGTGCGGGAACTCGGCCTGGGCGACCCGCACGATCGCGTTCGCCGTGTCGCGGTTCTCGACGCAGACCAGGATCGCCTCGGCATGATGGGCGCCCGAGGCGTGCAGGATGTCCGCGCGGGTGCCGTCGCCGTAATAGACCTTGAAGCCGAAGCTCGCGGCGGCCTGGATCATCTCGACATCGGTCTCGATCAGCGAGACGCTGAAGCCGCGGGCGAGAAGGCCCTGGCTCGCCACCTGCCCGAAGCGGCCGAAGCCGACGACGAGCACGCGCCCCTCCAGCCCCTCGGCGTGCTCGACGCCGTCGAGCGATTCCCGTTCGGCCGGCATGAAGCGGTCGATCAGGAGCACGACGAGGGGGGTGAGCGCCATGGAGAGGATCACCACGGCGCTGGTGATGGCGTTGATCTTCGCATCGAAGATGCCGGCCGCCGTGGCGGCGCCGTAGAGCACGAAGGCGAATTCGCCGCCCTGCGAAAACAGCGCGACGCGGGTGATCGCATCGCGCGTGCGGGTGCGGAACAGCTTGGCGACGATGAAGATGCCGGCCGCCTTGACCAGCATGAAGGAGGCGACGCCGAGCGCGACGATGCGCCATTCCTGCGCGATCAGCTTGAGATCGAGCGACATGCCGACGGCGAGGAAGAACATGCCGAGCAGGAGGCCGCGGAACGGCTCGATATCGGCCTCGAGCTGATGGCGGAAGGTCGATTCCGAGAGCAGCACGCCGGCGAGGAAGGCGCCCATCGCCATCGAGAGGCCGCCGAGTTGCATGGCGAGCGCCGAGCCGAGCACGACGAGCAGCGCCGCGCCGGTCATGACCTCGCGGGCCTGCGCATTGGCGAGCAGGCGGAACATCGGGTTGAGCAGGTATTTGCCGGCCACGACGCGGCCGACGAGCGAGCCGGCGCCGATCAGGACCGGCAGGGGGCCGCCGCTGCCGGCCGCCTTCGTCGGCGCCAGCACCGCGACGAGGGCGAGGAGCGGCACGATGGCGAGGTCCTCGAGCAGGAGGATCGAGACCGCCTGCTGGCCATGCGGGGTCGAGGCTTCGCCGCGCTCGTTCAGCATCTGCATCACGACGGCGGTGGAGGAGAGCACGAAGCCCACGCCGGCGATGAAGGCCGCTGCGGGGCTGAGGCCGGCGAGGATGCCGACGCCGGTCAGCAGGGCGCCGCAGAGCCCGACCTGCGCGACGCCGAGGCCGAAGATCTCGCCGCGCAGGTTCCAGAGCCGGGCCGGCTGCATCTCCAGCCCGATGATGAAGAGCAACATGACGACGCCGAATTCGGCGAGATGGAGCACGCTTTCCGGATGCGGGAACAGGCCGATTCCGGAGGGGCCGATCAGGACGCCGCCGGCGAAATAGCCGAGGACCGAGCCGAGCTTGAGCCGCCGGAAGATCGGGACGGCGATGACGCCCGCGCCCAGAAGTCCGACGGCCTGAACCAGCTCTGGAGAAAAGCCCTGCGCTGCCATGACGCTCCTGCTGCCGTTGCCGGCGCGGAGGCGCGCCTGTTCGACAAAGAAGGCGCCGGAGGGAATTAGGCAAGCGTGCGCTTGCCGGTGGCGACGCTCAAAAGCTGGTGATCGCCTGCCGCCGCGGCCGGCGAAAGCCCGGCGGTGACCCTTGGGACGGAGCCGAAAGCCTGAGCGCCGCGCTTGCCCGCCGCCCGGCATCGGGGCATGTAGCGTCCCCAAAGCCGGCTTCGTCCCGGCAGCAGGAGCGTTTGCGATGCAGCTTGGAGTGGTCGGCCTCGGCCGGATGGGAGCAAATATCGTCCGGCGGCTGCACCGCGCCGGACACAATTGCGTCGTCTATGACCGCGATCCGAAGCCGGGCGCGGCGCTTGCCAAGGACGGCGCCGTCAATGTCGGCGATCTCAAGGAAATGGTGGGCAAGCTCCAGGCGCCGCGGGCGATCTGGATCATGCTGCCGGCCGGCGAGATCACCGAAGCCACGCTCGCCGAGCTCGCCGGCATGCTCGAGCCCGGCGATACGCTGATCGATGGTGGCAACGCCTTCTGGAAGGACGATGTCCGGCGCGGGCGCGAGCTTGCGGCCAAAGGCCTGCACTATCTCGATATCGGCACCTCCGGCGGCGTGCACGGGCTGGAGCGCGGCTACTGCCTGATGATCGGCGGCGACAAGGGCGTGTTCGACCGGCTGGAGCCGATCTTCAAGGCGCTGGCGCCGGGCAAGGGCGACATCGAGCCGACCGGCCATCGCGAGGGCCGCAACCCGACCGCCGAGCAGGGCTATCTGCATTGCGGCCCGGCTGGCGCCGGCCATTTCGTCAAGATGGTCCATAACGGCATCG
>JAEXUU010000301.1 GCA_023452965.1 Pseudomonadota bacterium
GGGGGCGGCGGGGGCCCGCGGCGCTCGACGTCATGACCAGCCGCTCGGCGGTCAATGCAACGCTTCACAGTTTCGAAACCGCCGGTTTCTCGGCGCTCGGCGCCCTGCTGGTCGGCGGCGGCTTTGCGCTGCTGCTCGCCGTCACCGACCTGCGCGGCAAGCGCCCGCTCGCCTTCGGGCTGGTCTTCTCGATGATGATCGCGCCGCAGGTGGCGGCGCTCGCCTTTCTCAGCCTGTTCGCGCCGAACTCGCCGGTGCTGGCGCTGGTCGGGCTCTCGCCCGCGCCTGGCACGCAGAATCCGCTACTCGGCCGCGGCGGCATCATCCTGGTGATGGCGCTGCACCATGCGCCGCTGGTCGCGATCACGCTCTGGACTGGCCTGCGCAGCGTGCCGCATTCGCTGGTCGAGGCCGCGCAGATGGAAGGCGCCGCCCCGCAGACCATCGTGGCGCGCATCCTGCTACCGGTACTGCGGCCGCATATCGTCGCCGCCGCGCTGCTCGCCTTCGTCGCCGGCATCGGCAATTTCGGGATTCCGGCACTGCTCGGCCTGCCGGTGAACTACCTCACCTTGCCGACGCTGATCTATCGCCGGCTCTCCAGCTTCGGCCCGGAAGGGCTGCCGGACGCGGCCGCGCTCTCGATCCTGGTCGCCGTCGTCGCCGGGCTCGGCATCCTCGCCGGCATGCTGGCGATGCGGCGCAGCGCCGGCAAGGTCGAGATCGAACGTGCGCTGCAGCCCTTCTGGCAGCTCGGGCAGGCCCGTCTTTTCGTCGCCGGCGGTCTCTGGCTCTTGCTGGCGCTCAAGCTCGGCCTGCCCCTGCTCGCCCTGCTCGGCGAGGCGCTCACCCCGGCACTGGGCGTCACGCTCTCCTGGCAGAGCCTGACCTTCGACAAGTTCGCCGAAGTGCTGCTGCGGCAGGATGTGACGATGCGCGCCTTCCGCAATTCCTTCCTGTTCGCCGGGACGGCGGCGCTCTTGCTGGCGCTGCTCTCGATCGCCTTCGCCTATGCGCTGGAGCGGCGCATGGGCCAATTCAGGCGGGCTGTCGAGCTCGTCATCGAGCTACCCTATGCGCTGCCCGGCGTGGTCCTCGCCATCGCCTGCATCCTGCTCTTCCTGAAGCCGCTGCCGCTGCTGGGCTTCAGCCTCTACGCCACGCCCTTCATCATCCTGTTCGCCTATCTCGCCCGCTTCCTGCCGCTGGCCTTGAAAGCACCCGTCGCGGCGATGGCGCAGATCGAGGCGCATCACGAGGAGGCGGCCAAGCTCGACGGCGTCACGCTCTGGCAGATGCTGCGCTTCATCGTCGCCCCGATCCTCGCGCCGGCGGCGGCAGTCAGCGCGCTGATGGTCTTCCTCGTCGCCTTCAACGAGCTGACCGTCTCGGCCCTGCTCTGGTCCTCAGGAACCGAGACGCTGGGCGTCGTGCTGTTCAGCCTGAAGGAGGCGGGGCTCGCCGGCGAGGCGGCGGCAGTGGCGATCAGCGCCTCGGCCGTGATCCTCCTGACCATGCTCGGGCTCGACCTCGCAGGGCGGCGCCGGCCGGCGCAGATCCTGCCCTGGCGAATCTGACGGCGAGACGGACCATCGCGATATTCGCAAGCGGGCTGCGTTACTTAAGCGGAAATTAACGCGCTCGCCGGATGTTCGCCATTGATGGCATTCGCCTTCCGCTGCAAAGATTAGAGGGTCGAAGCCGCCATCCTGGGCGGCCTCGGTCAAGGACGTTCGAGCCCAATGGCCTACCGCGCCACCGACCGCCTCCCGCAAGGGCCCTACGCCGACGACCGCAAGATCCTCGTGGTGGAGGATTCGAAGACCTACTCGCTGGCGCTCTGCCGCCGCCTCATCGAAGAGGTCGGCCTCGAGCTCGTTGCCTGCCGCTCGCTCAACGAGCTGCACGAGGCGGTCACCGAAAACGCCGCGGCGTACACCCTGGCCGTGGTCGACCTGAACCTGCCCGACGCACCGCGCGGCGAGGCGATCGACTTCACCGTCCAGCGCGGCATTCCGACCATCGTCCATACCGGCAGCTTCGACATCGAGACGCGCAACCGGATCATGGAGCGCGACGTCATCGACTACGTCCCAAAGGACAGCGAGTTCGCGCTCGATACGCTGGTCCGCGCCGTCAAGCGCGCCCTCACCAACCGACAGACCCGCATCCTCGTCGTCGACGACGTCAAGGCGACCCGCAGGCTGCTCGCCCATATGCTGACCGTGCAGCAATACGATGTCGTCGAAGCCGACTCCGGCGCCGAGGCCCTGTCGCTCCTGGAAGCCAACCCCGATATCAGGCTGGTCGTCAGCGACTACAACATGCCGGACATGGATGGCTATGAGCTCACCCGCCATATCCGCCGCCGCTTCTCCGCCAGTGGCCTGCGCGTGATCGGCGTCTCGTCGTCGAGCGACCGCATGGTGTCCGTAGGCTTCCTGAAGGCCGGTGCCAACGACTTCATCTCGATGCCGTTCGTGCCCGAAGAACTGCAATGCCGGATCGCGAGCAATGCCGAGACGCAGGAGCAGATCGAGCAACTGCGCAATCTCGCCTCGCGCGACGCCCTGACCGGCCTGTTCAACCGCCGCCATTTCTTCGAGCACGCGCCGGGACTGATCGCGGAAGCGCGGGCACGCCGGCAGAAGAGCGCGGTCGCGATCCTCGACATCGACGATTTCAAGCAGCTTAACGACAGCCATGGCCATGACCTCGGCGACCGGGTCCTGGCCGGGGTGGCGCGCTGCATCGCCCAGTCGGTCGACGGCAGCAGCAGCCTGCTCGCCCGCATCGGCGGCGAAGAGTTCGCCATCCTGTTTCCCGGCCTCGACGCGAAGGCGGCAATGCGCCGCAGCGACCATGTCCGGCTCGACGTGTCCCATGAGACCGTGATGGTCGGAGAGCACCAGATCGCGCTCACCGCCTCGATCGGCGTCGCCGAGATCGACGAGAACGGCAGCTTCGACCAGGCGCTGATCGCCGCCGATCGTGCTCTCTACGCAGCCAAGCGCGAGGGTCGCAACCGGGTCTGCGTTCAGGCGGCCTGAAGCCCGCCGCTTCGGCATTCGCGCTCCCGGCACCAAACCCGTCTCGCCATTCGGCAGCGGCGCGCCGCTTCACGCGCCACAAGCCGAGCGCCAGCCCTGCATTGGCAGCATGCTGACATCGCCGCCCGCTGCTTCCGGGGCGCCTGACCGCATGCCACCTTCCGCCCGGCCTACGATTCGGGGGGATACAAATTCATGATCGGACATTCTGGCAGCCTGGCACGATCTCGAGCAAAACGGCTCCGTTCACTCGGCGCCATGCTGCTCGCGGCGAGCATGTTTGCCTCCCAAACCGCGTCGGCCTGCACCAGCTTCCTGATCCGGACTTCGGATAACGGCGCCGTCTACGGCCGGACCATGGAGTTCGGCTTCGAGCTCGAGTCGCGCGCGATGGTGACTCCGCGCAACTACAAGCTCTCCAGCAGCGGCGCTGACGGCAAGCCGGCCGCCAGCTGGACGGGCAAGTATGCCGCCGTCGGATTGAACGCGCTCGGCGTCACCGCCCTGGTCGACGGCATGAACGAGAAGGGCCTCGTCGGCGGCATCCTCTATTTCCCGGGCTTTGCCGGCTATGCCGATGCGGCCAAGTCCGATCCTGCGAAGTCGCTCGCGCCCTGGGACGTCCTGACCTGGGCGCTGACGAACTTCGCCACCGTCGCCGAGGTCAAGGCCGCGCTCGAAGGCATGGCGGTCATCGGCGTCGTGCAGGAGCAGATGAAGATCGCGCCGCCGGTGCACTACACGCTGCACGATGCCTCGGGCGCCTCGCTGGTGATCGAGCCGATCGACGGCAAGCTCAAGATCTACGACAATCCGCTGGGGGTGATGACCAATTCGCCGCCCTTCGATTGGCACCTGACCAATCTGCGCAACTATGTGAAGCTCTCGCCGCACAATGCGCCGCCGCTCAAAATCGGCTCGCAGAGCTTCGCGCCGCTCGGCGAGGGCTCGGGCATGCTCGGCATTCCCGGCGACCCGACCCCGCCTTCCCGGTTCCTGCGCGCGCTCGGCTATACGCTCTCGGTCCAACCCAGGCCCAGCGGCATCGAAAGCGTTCGGCTCGCCGAGCATATCGTCAATAATTTCGACATCCCCAAGGGCTGGATCAAGGCGGCTGGGGAGCCGCTGGAATACACCCAGTGGGCGACGGGGGCGGACCTGACCAACCGCATCTTCTCCGTGAAGACCTATACCGACCCGGTGTTGCGCGCGATCGATCTCAAGAGCTTCGACCTCGACGCCAAGGCCATCGTGAGCGCCGAGCTGAAGCCGGGCATGGCCGCGCCGGCGCTTCCTTTCTCCAAGCCCTGAGCGGCGCGCATCGTCCGAGATTACGGGGCGGCGCTCGCCGTCCCGGCTTCCGAGCAAACCACAGCATTTCGGCCGGGGGGCCAAGCATCATGACATCCGTATCCTCGCGCGCCCGCTTCGGGCGGCTCGTCGGCGCGGCAACCATCAGCCTTGCCGCCTGCGTGCCCTTCGCAGCGCCGGCCGGTGCCGCCGATGTCGCTGCAGCGCAGGCAAACACGCCGCTGCGCGCGGCCCCGGACTGGACCGTGACGGTCTCGCCCTATCTCTGGGGCGCCAGCCTGAACGGCGACGCGGCGGTCTTCCACCACAAGCGCGCGGTCGACGTACCCTTCCGGGACACCGTGAAGG
>JAEXUU010000305.1 GCA_023452965.1 Pseudomonadota bacterium
GCACGACCTGATGGACCGGCGCGACCGGCGTCGCTCCGGCAAGAACCAGGAAGGTCGCGAGCCCGGAAACCAGCGCGAAGCAGACGACCGTCGCCCCGAGCCAGGCAGAAACCCGCCTTGGCGTCTCTTCATTGCGCGGCGTCATGCGAAGGTCGCCGATCGAGGCAGTCAAAGCGGTGTCTAAGCTCCGTTGGACGCATCTCCGCCGAAGGGCGGTCCGAGCGATCCGGCGCTGTGATGCGCTGCCGCAACGGTGTTGTCAAAATATGACACGGGCAAGGCAAGAGCGCCCGCCATCACGTGCCCCTTGGAAGTCAATCTGTTGAAGCCGGCTTCGGGGCTCTATGCCCCCTCAAAGACAGCCTCTAGCCTGTGCATAAGCCGGATCGCAGAGGCCCTCATGCTCATCGCTTTCCATCAACTGCCGCTCGCCGCGATGTTTCTCGTCGTCTGGGCGATCAGCACCGCGATCTGCTGGCTGCTGATCGGACTCGTGCGGTTCGCCGTGCCGCGCATGGGCTACCGCTTGAGCGAGCCGCTGCCGATTCGCGATTCCCTGATCAATGCCTGCGGCGCGCTCTTTGCCCTGATCGTCGCCTTCTCGGCGGCCGGCATCTGGAATGACGCGGTTTCCGCGCGTACCGCCGTCCAGCGCGAGGCCGATGCCGTGGAGAACGCCCTGGTCGTTTCGGCGGGCCTGCCGGACGAGGTGCAGAGCCAGCTGAACGGCGGGCTTGAGGCCTATCTGAGGGACGTCATCGCGGTCGACTGGCCGGCTATGGCCAAGAGCACATCGCTCGAGGATACGATCTTCGATCAGTCGGAAAAGCACCTGCTGGGAGCGATCGACCTGATCGCCCGGCAGAATCGTCTGCTCGCCAACGGCACGAGCTATTCACCGCTGCTCGGTCAGCTCCTGGAGATCCGGCACGCGCGGCTCGCGCGCCTCGCGGCGTCCAGGGCCGGCACGACCTGGGCGCAATGGAGCGCGATGTGGCTGATCTCGACGGCGACCCTGCTGCTGATTCTGATCTGCCACAGTCACACCTTCCGCATGCAAATCCTGGCATCGCACATCTATGTACTGGTCGCCGCCGCGGCCTATTTCGTGGTCCTGGCGCATGACCGGCCATTCGTCGGCAAGATATCGATCCAGCCGACCGCGATGCAGGGGCTGGTGACACAGCTGGCTTCGAAGTGACCGGCCGAGGCGCGCGCCCTGAATGCGCGACGCCTCGCTCGATCACATTCCCTCGCCGCTTCAGCGCGGCGAGCGCACCACCTGCATGTCGAGCTCGCGGATCTTCTTGCGCAGGGTGTTGCGGTTGAGACCGAGCAGCTCGGCGGCACGGATCTGGTTGCCGCGGGTCGCTGCCAGCGCCGCCGCGATCAGGGGCGGTTCGATCTCCCGCAGGATGCGGTGATAGAGCCCCGGCGGCGGGACATGGTCGCCGAAGCCGGAGAAGTACTGGTTGAGATGGCGCTCCATCGAGCCTGAAAGCGTCTCGGCCCGTTCCTGGCCGCCGCCCGAGCCGGCATAGCTCGGCGTCGCCGCGGCAGGCTGAAGCTCCGCCTCGACGATCGGGGCTGTGATCGTCTCCTGCGGATAAAGTGCCGCCAGCCGCCGGACGAGGTTCTCCAGCTCGCGGACATTGCCCGGCCAGCGATAGCGCCGCATCACGTCCATCGCCTCGGAATCGATCTGCTTGCGCGGCAGGCCTTCCTTCTCGACCAGCCCGAAGAAATGACGGACGAGGTCCGGCACGTCCTCGACCCGCTCGCGCAGCGGCGGCAGGCGGATCGGCACGACGTTCAGCCGGAAGAACAGGTCCTCGCGGAACAGCCCGTGCGCGATCGAGATGCGCAGATCCTTGTTGGTCGCGGCGACGATGCGGACATTGGTCTTGATCGGCGTGCGTCCACCGACCGTGGTGTACTCGCCCTGCTGCAGCACGCGCAGCAGGCGCGTCTGGGCTTCCATCGGCATGTCGCCGATCTCGTCGAGGAAAAGCGTGCCGCCCTCGGCCTGCTCGAAGCGGCCGGATGAGCGGGTCAGCGCCCCGGTGAAGGCGCCCTTCTCATGGCCGAACAGTTCCGATTCGATCAGGTCCTTCGGAATTGCCGCCATGTTGATCGCGACGAAAGGGCCGTTGCGGCGCTTGCCGTAATCGTGGAGCGCCCGCGCCACCAGTTCCTTGCCGGTGCCGGATTCGCCGTTGATCATCACGGTGAGATCGATTGGCATCAGCCGGGCCAGGGCGCGATAGACGTCCTGCATGGCCGGCGAGCGGCCGATCAGGGGGATATCGTCGGGCTCCGCCGCATGCCCGCGCCCGACCTCGCCGCGCGGGCGCGACAGGGCCCGGCCGACGATCGCGCCCAGTTCCTTCAGGTCGAAAGGCTTGGGCAGGTATTCGTAGGCGCCGCGCTCCGATGCCTTGATCGCGGTCATGAAGGTGTTCTGCGCGCTCATCACGATGATCGGCAGTTCCGGCCGGACCCGCTTGATGCGCGGCAGCAGGTCGAATGCGTTGCCGTCGGGCATAACGACGTCGGTGATGATCAGGTCGCCGAGTCCCTGGGCCGCCCAGGTCCACAGCGTTGCCGCCTGTCCGGTGGTCCTGACCTCGTATCCAGCGCGGGCGAGCGCCTGGTTGAGGACCGTGCGGATGGCGGCGTCGTCATCGGCGATGAGAATGTTACCCGTCGGCATGCAGTCCTGCTTCCTGGTGCTGTTTACCCTGACTGGCGCTCACGCGCTTCGTGCAGTGGCAACCGGATTCGAAATGTCGTGCGCCGCGGCACGGACTCGCACTCGACGATTCCGCCGTGATCGCCGATCACCTTGGCGACGAGTGCAAGTCCAAGGCCACTGCCCTGAGCCTTGGTGGTGACGAAGGGATCGAACAGGTGGGCGTGCAGATCGGTGGGCACGCCCGGGCCATTGTCGCGCACGCCGATCTCCAGCGGCAGGGCCAGCCGCGCATGCGATCCCGGGGCCTGCATGCGGATTCCCGGACGATAGGCGGTGGTCAGCGTGATCTCGCCGTCTATCGCATCGGAGCCGATCGCTTCCGCGGCATTCTTGACCAGGTTGAGCAGCACCTGGACGAGCTGGTCGCGATTGCCGGAGACTGGCGGCAGCGACGGGTCATAGGCTTCGCTGAAACGGATGTGCCGGGCAAAGCCCGACTGGGCCAGCCTTTTCACATGGTCAAGCACGTCATGGACATTGACGGGGCCGCGCTCGCTCGGCCGCTCGTCGCCGAACAATTCGACGCGCTCGACCAGCTTCACGATCCGGTCGGCCTCGTCGCAGATCAGCTGGGTCAGCAGGCGATCGTCGTCCGGAACGGAGGTTTCCAGCAATTGGGCCGCGCCGCGAATGCCCGAAAGCGGGTTCTTGATCTCATGCGCCAGCATCGCGCCGAGCGCAGTAATTGAGCGGGCTGCTCCACGATGCGTCAGCTGCCTGTCCATTTTTTCGGCAATTGGCCGTTCTTGCAGCAGAAGCACGACCGCATCCGGCTGGCCGGGCAATGGCGAGGCAAAAACGTCGACGATCCGGTCGAGCCCGAGCCGGGGCGAGCCGAGCTCCAGCCGGTACTCGCTGACGCTGGCGCCGCGGCGCTGGACCTCGTCGACGAGTGACAGCACCGGCGAGCCGAAGGCGATCAGATCCTGCAGGCGCTGGCGCTTCAGCACGACGGCGCTGGCTTGGAAGAAATCCTCGGCCGCCGTGTTGGCATAGAGCACCGCCTGCCCGTCCCCGACCACGACGACCGGCATCGGCAGCACATTCAGCGCCTGGATCTCGAGGCTGTCGAACAGCCCTCCGTCCGGCGTCTCTCCGCTTTCGCCGAATATCGCCATGGTCATACGCGGTCTTCCCTGTCGTTCAGGCGGCAGCGCCGAGGCGCTCGGTCGAAAACAGACGTTCCAGCGCCGCGAGCGCGCGGGCCGGCTCGACCATGGTCAGGAGTTCGCGCCGGGCCTGTTCGTCGGGCGCGAGCCCGCAGGCCAGCGCCTCGTCGGCATAGGCGGCCAGATGCTTGCGGGCATGGCGGACGCCGACCTCGCGCCCCATCAGCGAGAGCAGGCCCTCATAGTGTTCGCGCGCCACCTCGCCCTTGGTCTCGACGTCGATCACCTCGGCCTCGCGCCCGGCGAGCACCGCGCCGATCTGGCCGGGCAGCCAGGGACGTCCCAGCGCGGCGCGGCCGACCATCACATAATCGGCGCCGGACTGTTCGAGGCAGTCGCGCGCCTGCGCGGCGGTCGCGATATCGCCGTTGGCCACCAGCGGAAAGGCGCCGGCTTCCCGCACCGGCGCGATCGCCGCCCAATCGGCGACACCCTTGTAGAATTGCTGTCGCGTGCGGCCATGTACGGTGATTGCGGCGGCCCCGGCGGCGACGGCGCGCCGCGCAAGTTCCGGCGCATTGCGTGAGGCGTCGTCCCAGCCGAGGCGCATCTTGACGGTGACGGGCACTTTCACGGCCGCGACGACCGCCTCGACGAGGCCGATCGCATGATCGAGATCGCGCATCAGGGCCGAGCCGGCCCAGCCGCCGACCACCTTCTTGGCCGGGCAACCCATGTTGATATCGACGATCTCGGCGCCGGAAGCCTCGGCGACCTGAGCCGCCTCGGCGAGCCAGCGCGCTTCGCAGCCCGCGAGCTGCACCACATGCGGCGTCACGCCGGAGCCTTCGGCCCGCAGGCGCGCTTCCTCGCTGCCGCGCACCAACTCGTCGGAGGCGACCATCTCCGAAACCACCAGGCCTGCGCCGAAACGTGCCGCGATCCGGCGCATGACCACATCGGTGACGCCCGACATCGGCGCCAGGAAGGCGCGGGCGGCCGGGCTCAGTCCGCCGATGGCAGGA
>JAEXUU010000335.1 GCA_023452965.1 Pseudomonadota bacterium
GGATGAGGCCTGGGGAGAGCGGGCGTCCTGGCTCGACGGCTGGAACGGCGTTCACGCCGCGAACCAGTTGCGCGCCGGCAGCGACTGCACAACCGGGCCGGGCACGGCCATGTCCATGCGCCCGACGACCTGGCCATGGGCGATCTTGGCCGGCTTGTCGTGCACCGGCAGCAGGAACTTGCCCGTCGCCAGCAGCTTCTTGATCGCCGCCTTTTCCTCGCGCTTCGAGACGCCGTGATTGCCCGTCGTGCGCGGTTCGTTGGCGTGGAGCTCGTGGAAGGGTGTCACGATCTGGTCGTTGAAGTCGTAGATCACGTCGCCGCAGATGATGGCGCGGCCCTCGGCGGTATCGACATGGACGTTCATCGAGCCCTCGGTATGGGCGCCGGCGGCTTCCAGATAGCAGCCGGGGAAGAGCTCGATCATCCCCGACAGTTCGAGATCCTCGAAGCGCAGCGCATCGCGCGTATGCAGCCGGTCGATCAGGTGCTTGATGTCGGGCGCCGGATATTGCGGGTGCATCAGCCCCGAGACCGAGTATTCGAGCTCGCGGCGGTTGACGAGCACGGTCGTGTTCATCGGGAAGAGCTCGTCTTTCCCGGCATGGTCGATATGGAGATGGGTGTGCATGACATAGCGCACGTCGCCCATCCGCACCCCGTGCCTGGCGAGCTGGTTCTCGATCATGTTCTCGTGGAACTGGAGGCCGCGCATGCCGAGGCTCTCCATGATCTGGTTGTGGCGGTAGCCGGTGTCGACCACGACCGGCCAGGGTCCGCCCAGGATCAGGAAGCCATAGGTCGGCACGCGCCTTGTCCGGCCGCAATCGCGCCCGAGCACGAGGAAGCTCGCCTCCAGCTCGATATCGCCGTAGTCGAGAATCTTGATTTCGAGCGCCATGCCTTCCTCCCCTCAGTCCTGTCGCAGGCGGTAGACCCGCCGTGCCGTCTCGTTGAACACGGCCTCCCGGGCGCCTTCCGGCACGGCCGCAAGATGCGCCGCGATCAGCTCGGCATAGCTCGTCCAGAGCTTCTCGATCGGGAAATTGGAGCCGAACAGGCAGCGCTCGGCGCCAAAGAGCGCCAGCGTCTGCGCGTCGATATAGCCGACATGTTCGGGGTCGTTCCGGCGCAGGAAGGTGCCGAGGCCGGAGAGCTTGCTGACGATGTTGGGCTGGGCCGCGAGCAGCGCCATCCCTTCGCGCCAGGCGGCGATGCCCTCCGGCGAAAGGTCCTCCAGCATGCCGGCATGCTGGAGCACGAAGGTCACGTTTGGGCAGGCGGCGGCAAGTTTGGCCGCGCCCGCCATCTGGCCGGCGAAGACCTGGAGGTCGAAGCTGAAGCCGTATTCGGCGAGGCGCCCGACATTGGCGGTCAGCTTCGGATCGCGCGCCAGATCCGGCCCGCTGGCGAAGCGATAGAGCGCATTCTCGTGCCAGTGCAGCTGCATCCGCACGCCGCGGACGCAGCTATTGGCGGCGAGCGCATCGAGCTGTGGCCTGACGTCATCGACGAGCATGTCGGCATAGGCGACGATCGCGATCGGGAAACCGCTCTCGTCGGAGGCCTGCGATACGTACTCGACCTCGTCGAGATGGCGCGCCGGCGCCCAGTTCGCTTGGACGTAGACCGCCTCGACCACGCCCGATGGCCGGCAATCGGCAAGGTACTCGGCGACCGGATAGTCGCGGCGGATCGGCTCGTAGGGACCGAAGATGCGCGGCTGCATCGGCCCGAGCAGCCAGGGCAGGTCCGCCTGCCGCCAGATATGGAAATGGGAATCGACGAGACCGGTCATGCGGCTTGCGAGCCTCCGAGCGAGAGAATGTGCCGGCAGATCCGCGCCGTGCTGGCGCCATTGCCGAGGCTGGCGAGCTGCGGCGCGATCAGGCGCAGCGCCTCCGTCTCCGGCTTGTAGGCGGGGTCGGCCGCGAGCGGGGTCAGCCAGTCGATGCGGTGCGCGCGCTGGCTGAGCCTCGCCACGGCCGTCACGAGCGCCGCCGGATCGCCGCGCTCCAGTCCGTCCGAGAGCACGACGACGACGGCGCCGCGCGCATAGGCCGCAAAGCGCGGCACGGCGAGGAAAGCGAGCAGCGCATCGCCGATGCGGGTGCCCCCGTCCCAGTCAGCCACCAGCCCGGCGGCATCCGCCAGCGCCTGCTCCCGGCGCTTGCGCCGCAGCGCCTTGGTGAGACGCGTCAGCCGCGTGCCGAAGGTGAAGACCTCGGCATGCGGCACGGACTGCACGACGGTATGGGCGAGCGCGATATTGGCGTCGCTGCGCTGCTTCATCGAGCCGGAGACGTCGATGAGAAGCAGGATCGGCCGCGCCCGCGTGACCCGGCGCAGCTTCTTCAGGCTCATCACCTCGCCGTCATGGCGGATCGCATCGCGCAGGCTGCGCGCGAGATCGACGGTCGCGCCCCGGCGTGCCGCGCGCTGGCGATAACCGCGACGGCGCGGCAGCGCTGCCGGCAGCTCCCGGCCGAAGCGGCGCAGCGTCTCGTTCTCGTCGAGTGACTTCAACATGCGGACCGAGAGCGCCTCCGCGCCGGTCGCAGCCTGGCCGGTCTCGTTGATCTCCTCGCCGAGCAGGACCTCGCGGGAGCCGCTGTCCTCCTGCACCGAGACGTCGTCATCGGGCGTGAAGTCCTCGTCGCCGGGTTCGGCGATGGCGCCGAGGAAATGGGCGTCGAACAGCGCCTCGAAGCGCTCGCGCTGCTCCGGATGCGGCGCCAGCGTCGCGACGGCCGCCTTGCGGACATGCTCCAGGCTACGCGGCCCTAGGAGCTCGATCGCGCTGAGGAAGGAGACGGTCTGCTCGGGCGCAACGGCGATGCCGTGCTGGCGCAGCAGCGCCGGAAAGGAAACGAAGAGCCGGGCGGCCGGTGGGAGAGGCTCGATCATGCCGCCAGCCCCGGGATAAACAGCGGCAGGCGGGGGCGTAGATGCGCGAGGTCTTCCTCGTCCTTGATCGCGGTGCCGAGCGAGCGCCGGAAGGCTTCCGGCCAGGGCGCACCGCTCTGTGCGAGCGCCGTCGCGGCCTCGGCCCAGTCGACGGCCTCGGCGACGCCCGGCGGCTTGGCCAGCGGTTCCTGCCTGAGCAGGCCGACCGCGTGGACGACGGCCCGCGCCGTGCCTTCCGCCACCGCCGAGGACCGCAGCATGATGATCTGCGCCTCGCGCTCCGGTTCGGGATAGGCGATGTAGTGGTAGACGCAGCGGCGGCGCAGCGCCTCGTGCAGCTCGCGGGTGCGGTTCGAGGTGAGCACGACGACCGGCCGCTCGGGCGCGCGCAACGTCCCGCGCTCGGGGATCGAGATCGAGAAATCCGAGAGGAATTCGAGCAGGAAGGCCTCGAATTCATGGTCGGAGCGGTCGATCTCGTCGATAAGCAGGACGGTGGATTCGGGCCGCCGCAACGCCGTCAGCATTGGCCGCTCGATCAGGAAATCGTCGCGGTAGATGTCGAGGGTTTCACCTTCGCGCGCCTGCCGGATCGCCAGCATCTGGCGCGGATAGTTCCATTCATAGAGCGCCGCCGAAGCGTCGATGCCCTCGAAGCACTGCAGACGGATCAGCTGCCGGCCGAGAATGCCGGCGATGGCCTTGGCGGCCTCGGTCTTGCCGACGCCAGGCGCGCCTTCGAGCAGCAGCGGCTTGCCGAGCGCGAGCGACAGGTAGCCGGCCGTCGCGATGCCGTCATCGGCGAGATACATCGCGGCCGTCAGGGCCTGCGCGAGGTCCTCGGGGCTTGAGATGCCGGCGACGGTCGTGCGCAAAGCCATCGCGTCAGCGCCAATTCACCGGGCCGCCGCGGCGTGGGCCGGGCTTGGCGCCGCCATTCGCCTTGATGCCGCGCAGGATCTTCTCGGGCGTGATCGGCAACTCGTCGACCCTGACGCCGACGGCGTTGTAGACCGCGTTGGCGATCGCCGGCAGCACCGGATTGGCGCACATCTCGCCCGGCCCCTTGCCGCCGAACGGTCCGTCCGGCGCGGGCCGCTCCAGCACCGTGACGTGATAGGGCGCGATCTCGCCCGGGCCGGGCATCAGATATTCGTTGAAGTCGCGCGGGCCATGCTCGGGGTTGGGATAATACGGCTCCGGCGTTTCGTAGAGCGCGTGGCTGATGCCCATCCAGGCGCCGCCGACCAGCTGCTGTTCGACCATGCGCGGATTGATGACGCGGCCGAGCTCGTAGGCGCTGGTCATCCTGAGCACCTCGACCTCGCCGGTCTCGTCATCGACGGCGACGTCGGCAACGAGGCAGGCATGGGCGAAGGCGGTGTTGGGGTTCATCTCGCCGGTCTCGGCATCGACCGCCGAGAGCGGGATCAGGAAGATGCCGCGCCCGGCGATGGTCTTGCCCTGCTTGAACTGGGCCGCCTGCGCCGTCGCCTTGACCGTGATCGTCTTCGAGGGCGCGCCGCGGACATGGATGTTGCCGCGCCCGTCGGTGACGAGGTCGCTGGCATTGACCTCGAGTTCTTCCGCAGCGGCTTCCAGCAGGACGCCGCGCGCCTCGCGTGCCGCGACGATGATGGCGTTGCCCATGCGGTGCGTGCCGCGCGAGGCGAAGGAGCCCATGTCGTGCGGGCCGGTGTCGCTGTCGGCGGTGTCGACGAAGACATCCTCGATCGGCACGCCCAGCGTCTCCGCCGCGATCTGCCGCGAGACCTGCTTCATGCCCTGGCCGAGATCGATCGCCGAGAGCGCGACGGTGAACTTGCCGTCCGGATTGGAATGGATCAGCGCCTGGCTCGGGTCGCCGCCGAGATTCATGCCGATCGGATAGTTGACCGAGGCCATGCCCCTGCCTTCGTGACGGGCCATCTCAGCGCCTCCTCGTGCCGAAGACTGAAGAGAACCGCACCGCGCCGTGCTGCGTCTGCGCCGGGGCGGCCGGTGCCGAGACCGGCGGCGGCGCGGGCTGGTAGGGCGGTGCAGCAGGAGGGCTGGCCGCTTGATAGGGCGGTGGCGCGTAGGCAGGCGGTGCGTTCGGCGGCGGCATGGTGGGCCGGGCCGGCTCGTAACGCGGCACCTGCGTCGGCGCGGCGCGCCCGTCGCGAGCTCCTTCCATCACCGGCTGCTTGCTCAGCGGGATCCGCGCCGTGCCGGCCGGAAGCGTCTGGGTCGGCGTTCCCGCTCGCGTCTCGGGCCGCCCGATCTGCCCCTTGGTGTCGACCGTCGTCGCGGGGATCTGGCCGCGTTCGCCGGCGCCACCATGCAGCGAGGACTGCCGCTTCGCCTGTTCGGAGAGCGGCCAGTTCGCCTTCTCGGCGGCAACCTGCACGCATTCGACCAGCGCCGTGTTCTTGGCGGCGCGCCTGTGCGGCTTCATGTCCCCGTCGCGATAGGCGTTGAGGATACGGAACTCCATCGGGTCCATGCTCGCCGCCTCGGCGAGACGGTCCATCTGGACCTCTAGCGCGAAGTCGACCGCGGTGACGCCGAAGCCGCGCATCGCGGTGGAGGGGCAGCGATTGGTGTAGGCGACGTAGATGTCGGAGGCGACATTGGGGATCCAGTACGGCCCCGGCACATGCGCCGTGCACTTGATCGCCGCATAGCTCGACAGGCGCGTATAGGCTCCGGCGTCGAAATAGCTGCGGATGTAGCGGGCGACGATGCGCCCGTCCCGCATCACGCCGTCCTTGATGTAGATGCGCTCGGCCCCACGCGGCGAGCCGTAGAGCATCTCCTCCTCGCGATCGAGGACGAAGCGCACCGGCTTGCCGGTCAGCATCGCGCCGAGAACCGCCAGCGGCTCGGTCAGCGAGTCGACCTTGCCGCCGAAGCCGCCGCCGACCGTGCCGCCGATGAAGTGCAGCCGGTTCGACTCGACATCGACGATCTTGGCGGTTGTCCCCAGCGCGAAGAACAGGCCCTGCGCACAGGAGTGCACGACGAAGCGGCCATTCTGCTCGGGCGCGGCGATCGTACCGTTGGTCTCCGTCGGCGCATGCTCGATCGGCGACATCTGGTAGCGGTGTTCCATCACGATGTCGGCGCCGGAGAAGCCGCGCTCGACATCGCCGAAGCGCAGCTTCTGATGGTCGAAGCGCTCGTGATACTCGAAGTAGTTACCGGGATAGGTCTCGTTGACGACGGGCGCGCCCGGTTTCAGCGCCTCCTCGACGTCGAACACGCTCTGCAGC
>JAEXUU010000336.1 GCA_023452965.1 Pseudomonadota bacterium
GCGAGCGGCACGAGCAGCGCGGTGAGCGCGATGCTCCACCAGCGCGAAGTCGCGATCACGCCCATGAAGACGAGGATGAAGACGGCGGAAGCGACATAGAGCCCGAGCGGCTGGATCAGCGCGACGAAGACGATCAGCGGCCCCAGCACCCGCACCACCTGTCCCAGCTGCGCGTAGGTGACGAAGACCTTGTTCTCGGCGCGGAACGACTGGAACAGGATGAACAGCGACGCGGCGAGGAAGAGCCAGCCGACACGGGCCGGGAAGAAGCCGTTCTGCGGGCCGTTGTCCCAGCCGGCACCGCGGCCATAGGAATCCCAGAGCACGATCAGGCCGAGGCCGATCAGGATCGCTGCCGTGGCGATCTCGACCGGGCGGCGCGAGATGCCGCGTTCTTGGATTTCAGCTTCGACGGGCTGTGTCATTCACAGTTCCTCGCGAGTCATCCCGGACAAGCGGCGCAGCCGCGCCGATCCGGGATCCATTCCTGAGCCGTTCCGGCATGGATCCCGGGCCTCCCTTCGGTCGCCCGGGATGACGCAGCACCCCGGCGACCGTAGCAGGTTCACTTGGCCATGAAGCCGGCGTCGCCCATCAGCTTGGCGTGCTTCTCCTCGTCGGCCTTGAGAAACTGCACGAAGGCATCGCCGTCGCGGTAGTCGGGAACCAGCGCGCTGCGCGCCAGGTAGTCCTTCCACTCCGGCGTTTCCGAGACCTTCTTGAACAGGTTCACATAATAGGCCTGCTGGTCCTTGGTGACCTTGCCCGGCATGAACATGCCGCGCAGCATCTGATAGGTGACGTTCAGCCCCTGCGACGCGCAGGTCGGGATGTCCGCCCAGGATTTTCCGTCGGCGACCGGGGTCGAATAGGTCATCTTCTGGTCGGAGAAGACGCAGAGCGGGCGGGTTGCGCCGCCGCGCCAGTTGGCGACGTCCTCGGCCGGGTTGTTGGTGCTGGCGTCGATATGGTTGCCCGAGAGCTGCGTCGAGGTCTGGCCGCCGCTGGTGTGCGGGATGAAGGCGAACTTGACGCCGCCGGCCTTCTCCATCGCGAAGACGATCAGGTTGTCCTCGCGCTTGGACGAGGTGCCGCCGACCTTCAGCGGCGGCGAGGCTGCCTTGGCCGCGGTCATGAAGTCGCCGGCATTCTGGTACGGCGCCTTGGCATTGACCCAGAGGACGAAGGAGTCCTGCGCCATCATCGCGACCGGCGTGTAGTCCTGCCAGTTCAGCGGCAGCTTGGTCGCCATCGGCGTCATGAAGATGCCGCTCGAAGTGGTGATCAGCTTGTGGGGGTCGCCGACCGATTTCTGGATGTCGAGCATGCCTTCGGCGCCGCCGGCCGCCGGCTTGTTGACGACGATGACCGGCTGCGAGGTCAGGTTGTGCTTCTGGATGATGCCCTGCATCGTCCGCGCCATCTGGTCCGAGGCCCCGCCGGCGGAGAAGGGCACGACGATCTCGATCGCCTTGCTCGGCTCCCAGGCCAGGGCCGGCATAGTTCCGGCTGCGAGAACCGCACATGCGGCAAGCAGATGCTGCTTCATGATGATCCGAACCTCCCTCTGTCGCGCTCTGTCGGCGTCGTAAGGGGAAGCCTAGAATCAAAAAATTTTGCATTCAATCTGAAAAATGACCTCAGTCGAATTGAAGGCGAAAATCACCGTCGAGCGACCAGAGCCGGTGAGTTGCCGAACAAGGCAGGCGCCGTCCCAGGTCCCGCCCGGCCTCAACCCCAACATCGAGCCACGTGGGAGCAGCAAGCGCGCCGAGGCGCGCAGAGCTTCAGCCTTCGGACTCCGCCTCCGCCGCCTCGCTCACGCTGCGCTGCTCGGCAGCCTTGCGCTTGTTGCGCAGATGCATGAACAGGATGTCGCTGAGCTCGCTGCCGGCGCGGCGCCGCAAAGCGTCGAGGATCGCTTCATGCTCGCGCATCGCCTCGCCCCAGCGGTCGCGGTCGGTGGCGAGGTTGGCCGAATAGCGCACCCGCCGGATACGGCCGGCGAAGCTGGCATAGGTCGCAGCCAGCGTCGCATTGCCCGCCGCCGCGACGATCATGCGGTGGATCTCCTGATTGCACTGGAAGTAACCGTGCATGTCGCGGCGCAGATAGAAGCGGTACATCTCGTGATGGACCCGCTCGATCTCCGCGACCTCCTCGTCGCTGACGCGCTCGCAGGCGAGCCGCCCGGCAAGGGATTCGAGGCCACCCATCACATCGAAAAGCTCGCGCAGATCGTCGGCATTGAGCGCCCGCACGCGCGCGCCGCGATTGGGCAGAAGCTCGATCAGCCCCTCGGCGGCGAGAACCTTGAGCGCCTCGCGCAGCGGCGTCCGCGAAATCCCGAAACGGTCGCAGAGCAGCCTTTCGGGAACGCGTGCACCATCGGCGAGATTGCCCTCGACGAGATAGTCGCGCAGCGCCGCCAGCAACTCGCCATGCAGCGAAGCCGGCACGCGCGCGGCCTCTCCCACGGCAGTCTCGCCCGGGCCAGCCTCCGCCACACCGCCTTTGCGCGCATCCAGAACCATGCTCGTCATGAACAATCGCTAGTTCAACGACATAGCGCTGTCGAGGCCTCACGGAACCAAAATGAGCACGATCCAGTGATTGCCAAAGAAAAAAATGAATGCAAAATGAAACCCAACCTCACGGCGCAGGCTTGCAGCCGGATCACACGGGTTGGCAGAGGATAGTATCATGAGCGCACAACAGGGTCGGCATTTCCTGCATATTCCCGGCCCGAGCCCGATTCCGGACCGGATCCTGCGCGCCATCGCGATGCCGATCATCGACCACCGCAGCGCCGAATTCGCCGCGCTCGGCAAGCACGTGCTCGAGGGCAGCAAGGCGGTCTTCAAGACGAAGCAGCCGGTGGTGATCTACCCCTCCTCCGGCACAGGCGCCTGGGAAGCGGCGATCGTCAACACGCTCTCCCCCGGCGACACCGTGCTGATGGCCGAGACCGGCCATTTCGCGACCCTGTGGAAGAACATCGCCACGCGTTTCGGCGTCGAGGTCGAGTTCATCCCTGGCGACTGGCGCCGCGGCGCCGATCCGGCCGCGATCGAGGCCAGGCTCGCCGAGGACAAGGCCCGCAAGATCAAGGCGGTGATGGTCGTCCATAACGAGACGTCGACCGGCGCCACCAGCCGCGTCGCCGAGATCCGCAAGGCGATCGACGCCGCCGGCCACCCGGCCCTGTTCATGGTCGACACGATCTCGTCACTGGCCTCGGTCGACTATCGCCATGACGAATGGCAGGTCGACGTCACCGTCTCCGGTTCACAGAAGGGGCTGATGCTGCCGCCCGGCCTCGGCTTCAACGCCGTCTCGGAAAAGGCGCGCGCGGCGTCGAAGACCAACACGCTGCCGCGCTCCTTCTGGGACTGGGAGGAGATGATCAAGATCAATGCCGGCGGCTTCTTCCCCTATACGCCCGCGACCAACCTCCTCTATGGGCTGAAAGAGGCGCTCGCCATGCTGCAGGAGGAAGGGCTGGACGAGGTCTTTTCCCGCCACCAGCGCCTCGCCAGCGCCTGCCGCGCCGCGGTCAAGGCTTGGGGGCTGGAAGTGCTCTGCGAGAACCCGGACGAGCATTCCCCGGTGCTGACCGCCGTGCTGATGCCGCCGAGCCATGACGCCGATCGCTTCCGCAAGATCGCGCTGGAGAAGTACAACATCTCGCTCGGCTCCGGACTCGGCAAGGTCGCGGGCAAGGTCTTCCGCATCGGCCATCTCGGCGAATGCAACGAGCTTGCTCTGCTCGGCGCCCTGTCAGGCGTGGAAATGGGGCTGGCGGCAGCCGGCGTCCCGCATCGCAGCGGCGGCGTCGCGGCAGCCATGGCGGACCTTGAAGAAAAGGACCGGCTGAACTGAGGCGCCGGCGTTCCAGCTGAATTGCGTCGCTCCGTTCACCGGGCCTTGCCCGCTGGCGATAAGGGCGATCCGCGCCCAAAATCGAAACGGGCGCGGGGCGACGGGGCCCCGGCCGGTTGGGCCGCCCCC
>JAEXUU010000352.1 GCA_023452965.1 Pseudomonadota bacterium
CATCAGCGGCTTGCCGAATTTCGCGACGATATCGAGGCAGCGGCGGATGCGGGCGGCGTCGAGATCGACCGGCTTCTCGCAGAACACCGCCTTGCCGGCCGAGACTGCGGCCTCGATCAGATCGGCATGGGTGTCGGTCGGTGTGCAGATCAGCACGGCGTCGATCGAGGAATCGGAGAGGATCGCCTCGGCACTGGCGACCTTGGCGCCGGAGACAGCGGCGAGCGAGGCCGCGGCGTCATGCGAGGCATCGGCCAGCGCGACCAGGGTGGCATCGCCGCGCGCCGCGACATTCAACCCGTGAATCCGGCCGATCCTGCCGGCGCCCAAAAGACCAAAACGCATCGTGATCCTGTTTCCCGTCGTCGAGTTGCGGCCGCGCTAGTCGTGCGCGCCGAGAATGGTCTGGTCGAAGTCGATATTGGCGCCGGTCATCAACCCCGACTCCGCCGAAGCCAGATAGGCGACGGCCTTGGCGACCTCGCGCGGATCGATCAGCCGGCCGAAGGGCTGGCCGGCGGCGGCCTTGTCGAGCCAGCCATCCTCGGCGCCATGGCGCAGGCGCATGATCGCGTCCTCGCCCGGCGTCGACATCCAGCCGATATTGAGGCCGTTGACGCGAATCTTGTCGGCCAGCAGCCCGTAGGCGACGTTTTTCGTCAGCGTCGCGAGCGCGCCCTTCGAGACGCTGTAGGCGGCTAGGAAAGGCTGCCCGCCATGGGCCGACATCGACTGGACGTTGACGATGGCGCCTTGCGTCTTCTCGCGCCGCATCAGCGTCGCCGCGTCCTGGATCAGGAAGAACGGCGCGGTCAGGTTGACCGCCATGATGCGCTCGTAGAGTTCGGGAGAGGTGTCGAAGATCGTGCCGCGGTCGGTGTCGCCGGCGGCGTTGACCAGGATATCGAGCCGCCCGAAGGCCTTGTCGGCCGCCGGCACGATCGTCCTGACGGCGGCAAGATCGGCGAGGTCGACGCTGTGGAAGCGGGCATCGCAGCCGCCGGAGCGCAGGCTCTGCGCTACCGCTTCGCCGCGCTCGCGGTTACGGCCGGTGAGGATCAGGCCGCTGGCGCCGCGTTCTGCGAGTTCGCGCGCGATCGCTTCGCCCAGGCCTTGAGTCGCGCCAGTGACGACAGCCACCTTGCCTGCCAGATTGCGGCTGAAATCCCGTGCTTCCGACAACTGGCGCCTGCTCCCCAAATCCGAAATTTCGGCACAGATTTTTTGTTCTGCTTGACTAGTGGAACAAATATTTCAATCTTCGCCCCCGCAAGTCAAGGCCGCCGCAGAGCCGGCCGGACGCGATTGGAGCCCCATGTCCGCAGAGCTTCAGCAGGGAATGCCAAGGCCGGATTTCGAGGGCTTCGTCGCATTGCTGCGCGAGCGTGCCCCGCTTCTGCCACGGCGGCTGCGCCAAGTCGCCGACCATGCTCTGGCCCATCCCGATGACATGGCGTTGAACACCGCCTCGCAGATTGCGCAGAAGGCCGGCGTGCAGCCCTCGACCCTGGTCCGCTTCGCCCAGGCGCTCGGCTATTCCGGCTTCAGCGAATTGCAGCAGGTCTTCCGCTCCCGGCTGCGCCAGCAATTGCCCGACCATCGCGAGCGGCTCGTAGCTTTGCACGAGGGCGGGGCGGCCGGGCCCGGCATGGCCGCGGCCCTGCTCGACGGCTTCGTCCATGCCGGCGAGGCCTCGCTGAAGCGATTGAGGCGCGGGCTCGACGCCGCTCTGGTCGAGCGGGCAACCGATATGCTCGCCGAGGCCCGCACCATCGTGCTCGTCGGCGCGCGCCGCATGTTCCCGGTCGTCGCCTATCTCGCTTACGCCTTCGGCCAGGTCGGCATCCGCGCCGTGCTGGTCGACAATGTCGCGTCGCTGGGGGCCGAGCAGGCTGCGATGGCCCGGCCGGGCGACGTGATGTTCGCGGTGAGCTGCGCGCCCTACACCCCGGCGACGATCGAGATGGCGGCGGTGGCCAAGGCTGCCGGTGTCCCGGTCATCGTCCTGACCGACAACGCGCTCAGCCCGCTGGTGGCGCATTGCGATCTCTGCCTCGAAGTCAGCGAGGCCGATTATGGTGCCTTCCGCTCGATGGCCGCGACCTTCGCGCTTGCGATGACGCTTGCCGTCGGCACTGCCGAGAAAGTCCGCGACGATGCCTGAACCCGTGCTTGATCTCGTCAGCATCGGCCGCTCCTCGGTCGACCTCTACGGCCAGCAGATCGGCGGCCGGCTCGAGGACATGGCGAGCTTTTCCAAGGCGGTCGGCGGCTGCCCGACCAATATCGCCATCGGCACCGCCAGGCTCGGGCTGAAATCGGCGGTGATCACCCGCGTCGGCGACGAGCAGATGGGCCGCTTCATCCTCGAGCAGCTGCAGCGCGAGGGCGTCGAGACCAGCGGCGTCGTGGTCGATCCGAAGCGGCTGACCTCATTGGTGATCCTCGGCGTGCGCGACGAGAAGACCTTTCCGCTGATCTTCTACCGCACCGATTGCGCCGACGCGGCGCTCGACGAGAGCGAGATCGACGAGGATTTCATCGCCTCGGCGAAGGCGGTCGTGGTCACCGGCACGCATTTCGCGATCCCCAACGCCGCGAAGGCGCAGAAGAAGGCGATTGCGCTCGCCCGCAAGCACGGCCGCAAGGTCGTGTTCGATGTCGACTACCGGCCCAATCTCTGGGGCCTCGCCGGCCATGCCGCGGGCGAAGAGCGCTATATCCGCTCGGATAACGTGACCCAGCATCTCCAGGCGATCCTGCCCGATTGTGATCTGATCGTCGGCACGGAAGAGGAACTGCATGCAGCCGGCGGCTCGGAGGATACGCTCGCCGCGATCCGCAACATCCGGGCGCTGAGCCGGGCGACCATCGTCTGCAAGCGCGGCCCGATGGGGTGTGTGGTTTTCCCTGGAGCCATCCCAGAATCAATCGAGGACGGCATCAAGGGCCCGGGCTTCCCGGTCGAGGTCTACAATGTGCTGGGAGCGGGCGACGCCTTCATGTCCGGCTTCCTGCGCGGCTGGCTCCGCGACGAGCCGGTCGAGACCTGCTGCAAATGGGCCAATGCCTGCGGTGCCTTCGCCGTCTCGCGCCTGCTTTGCTCGCCGGAGAGCCCGACCTTCGCCGAACTGCAGTTCTTCCTGAAGCATGGCTCGCCGCATCGGGCACTGCGCCATGACGTTGCGATCAACCATGTCCATTGGGCGACGACCCGGCGGCCGCAGGCCGAAACGCTGATGGCGCTCGCCATCGACCACCGCGCCCAGGTCGAGGCGATGGCGGACGAGGCGGGCGTGCCGCGCGAGCGCATTCCTGCCTTCAAGCGGCTTGCGGTCGATGCCGCGGCGCGGGTCGCCAAGGGCGCGCCGGGCTTCGGTATGCTGCTCGATGGTCGCTATGGCCGCGAGGCGCTGTTCCGCGCCGGCGATCACGGTTTCTGGATCGCCCGGCCGCTCGAGGTGCCGGGCTCGCGGCCGCTGCGCCTGGAGACGGATGCGGACGGCTCGCTGGGCGCCGCCTTGAACGAATGGCCGGTCGATCACATCGCCAAGGTGCTGGCCTTCTACCACCCCGATGACGATGCGGCGCTGAAGGCTGGGCAGGAGGCGACCCTCAAGCGCGTCGCGCTTGCCTGCCGGCAGGTCGGCCGCGAGCTGCTGGTCGAGATCATCTGCTCGAAGAACGGGCCGGTCGGCGACGACACCATGGCGAGCGTCATGCGCCGGCTCTACGAGATCGGCATCAAGCCGGACTGGTGGAAGCTGGAAGGCCAGCCGAGCGCGGCGGCCTGGGCCGCGGTCGATGCCGCGATTACAGAGAACGATCCCTATTGCCGCGGTGTCGTGCTGCTCGGCCTCGATGCGCCGGCCGCCGAGCTGGAAGCCGCTTTCAGGCTGGCCAAGGGCGCGAGCACGGTGAAGGGTTTTGCCGTCGGCCGGACGATCTTCGGCGATGCGGCACGCGGCTGGCTCGCCGGCAAGCTCGACGACGAGGCGGCGACCGCGATGATGGCCGAACGCTTCGGCCAGTTGGTCGACGCCTGGCAGCGCGGCTGAGGAGAACGGCGATGGCCACGATCAGGCTCACCATGGCGCAGGCGCTCGTCGCGGCGATGGCGGCGCAGAAGACACGCGTTGGCGGCCGCACGCTGCCGCTCTTCGCCGGCGTCTGGGCGATTTTCGGCCATGGCAATGTCGCCGGGCTCGGCGAGGCTCTGCATGGCGCCCGCGACATCCTGCCGACGCTGCGCGCCCATAACGAGCAGGCGATGGCGCATGCGGCGATCGCCTTCGCCAAGGCCTCGCGCCGGCGCCGGATGATGGCGGTGACGAGCTCGATCGGCCCCGGCGCAACCAATATGGTGACGGCGGCGGCGGTCGCCCATGTCAATCGCCTGCCGCTGCTCCTGCTGCCGGGCGACGTCTTCGCTGGGCGCCGGCCCGACCCGGTGCTTCAACAGATCGAGGACTTTGGCGACGGCACCGTCTCCGCCAATGACTGCTTCCGTCCGGTCTCGCGCTATTTCGACCGGATCACCCGGCCGGAGCAGCTGATCCCTGCCTTCGAACGGGCGATGCAGGTACTGACTGATCCGTCCGACTGCGGCCCGGTGACCTTGGCGCTTTGCCAGGATGTGCAGACTGAGGCCTACGACTATCCGGAGAGCTTCTTCGCCGAGCGGATCTGGCAACCGCGCCGGGCGCGTCCCGACGAGCAGGAACTGGCGCAGGCGGTCGCGCTGCTGAAGGGCGCGCGGCGCCCGCTGGTCGTCACCGGCGGCGGCGCGCTCTACAGCGAGGCCGAGGGCGAGCTCGCCCGCTTCTGCCTGGCGCACGGTATCCCGAGCGCGGAGACGCAGGCCGGCAAAAGCGCCCTGCCGCATGACCATCCGCTCAATCTCGGCGCGATCGGCGTCACCGGTACCGGCGCCGCCAACGATGCCGCGAAGACAGCGGATGTCGTGCTCGCCGTCGGCACGCGCCTGCAGGATTTCACGACGGGGTCGCGTGCGCTGTTCGCCGATCCGGACTGCAGGATCATCGGCCTGAACACTCAAGGATTCGATGCCGGCAAGCACGGTGCGCGGCCGCTCCTTGCCGATGCCAGGGCGGGGCTTGCCGAGCTGGCGGCGGCGCTGACGGGCTGGCGGGCACCGTCTGACTGGACGACGCAGGTGCAGGCCTCGCGCGATACATGGCTCGCGACCGCCGCCCGCTATACAGCGGCCGGCAATGCGGCGCTGCCGAGCGATGCGCAGGTGATCGGCGCGGTGCAGCGCCAGAGCCGGGCGAGCGATGTCGTGCTCTGCGCCGCGGGCGGCCTGCCGGGCGAGCTGCACAAGCTCTGGCAGGCCGGCGCGCCGGGTGGCTACCACATGGAATACGGCTATTCCTGCATGGGCTACGAGATCGCCGGCGGCCTCGGGGCCAAGCTCGCCGACCCGGCCCGCGAGGTCGTCGTCATGGTCGGCGACGGCTCCTACCTGATGATGAATTCCGAGATCGCGACCTCGGTCATGCTCGGGATCAAGCTCACCATCGTCGTGCTCGACAACCGGGGCTTTGGCTGCATCAACCGCCTGCAGAACGCGACCGGCGGCGCCTCCTTCAACAACCTGCTGCGCGATGCCCGCCATGAGGTGCTTCCGGAGGTCGACTTCGCGGCCCATGCCGGCGCGATGGGCGCGATCTCCCGCAAGGTCGCGAGCCTGGCTGAGCTGGAAACCGCATTCGCCGAGGCCCGCAGCCACGATCGCACCAGCGTGATCGTCATCGACACCGACCCGCTGATCTCGACCGATGCCGGCGGGCACTGGTGGGAGGTCGCGGTGCCCGAGGTTTCTGTGCGCGACGAGGTCAAGGCGGCGCGCCAGCGCTACGAGCAGGCGCTCCAGGCACGAGATTGATTGGCTTTCCTCAGCCCTCATCCTGAGGAGCGGGCGAAGCCCGCGTCTCGAAGGATGCTCCAGATGGTTCCGGAGCCCCCTGAAGCATCCTTCGAGACGGCCCTGTGGGCCTCCTCAGGATGAGGGTTGAGAACGCGATTTGAGAAGGACGACAGACATGCCTATCCGTATCGGCGCCAATCCCATCGGCTGGTCGAATGATGATTTGCAGGAGATCGGCGGCGCGACCTCGCTCGAGACCTGCCTGGCCGAGGCTCGGGAGGCCGGCTTCGTCGGCATGGAGCTCGGCCACAAGTTTCCGCGCGAGCCGAAGGCCCTGAAGGCTGCGCTCGCGCCCTTCGGCATGGCCTGCATTTCCGGCTGGTACTCCGCCGAGCTGCTGAAGCGCGATGCCGAGGAGGAGATGAAGCATCTGCGACCGCATCTCGACCTGCTCAAGGCGATGGGCTCGAACGTGCTGGTCTTCGCCGAGACCTCGAATGCGATCCATGGCGACCGCGGCAAGCCCTTGTCGCAGCGCCCGGTGATGGAGGCGGGCGACTGGGCGCAGTTCGGAGCGCGGATCACCGAGGTCGCCGAGCGAACGCTCGCCGAGGGCGTCAGGCTGGTCTACCACCACC
>JAEXUU010000450.1 GCA_023452965.1 Pseudomonadota bacterium
GAGGAGGAGAGCGCGGCGCTGCAGGCGAAGCTGGAGACGCTGGAGGCCGACTGGGCCTCCGAGCTCGCGTTGGTCGAGGAGATCACGCTGCTGCGCGGCAAACTAGGTGAAAAGCCGGCAGGCGAGGTCGTGGCTGCCGATGGCGAAGCGATGGCCGAGGCCGCTTCGGCCGCAGCGCCGGTCGACCCCGAGGCGACGCGCGCCAGCCTGAAGGAGAAGTTCACGACGCTCGGCGCGATCGATCCGGCCAATCGGATGATCTACGCCCATGTCGACGAGCAGTCGGTCGCCTCCGTCGTCTCCGACTGGACCGGGATTCCGGTCGGCCGCATGGTCAAGGACGAGATCGAGACCGTGCTCCATCTGGCCGAGACGTTGAACCGGCGCGTGGTCGGGCAGGGGCATGGCATCTCGATGATCGCCAAGCGCATCGAGACCAGCCGGGCCAAGCTCGACAACCCCAACAAGCCGATCGGCGTGTTCATGCTCTGCGGCCCGTCGGGCGTCGGCAAGACCGAGACGGCGCTCGCCCTGGCGGAGGCGCTCTATGGCGGCGAGCAGAACGTCATTACGATCAACATGAGCGAGTTCCAGGAGGCGCATACGGTCTCGACGCTGAAGGGCGCGCCTCCCGGCTATGTCGGCTACGGCGAAGGTGGCAGGCTGACCGAGGCGGTGCGCCGCAAGCCCTATTCGGTGGTGCTGCTCGACGAAGTCGAGAAGGCACATTCCGATGTGCACGAGCTGTTCTTTCAGGTCTTCGACAAGGGACTGATGGAGGACGGCACCGGCCGGCGCATCGACTTCAAGAACACACTGATCATCCTGACCTCGAATGTCGGCACCGACGAGATCATGCGCTTGGCTGGCGACGCGGCGAGCCGGGCCGATCCCGAGGCGCTCGCGCTGGCGCTGCGGCCGGCACTGCTGAAGGTCTTTCCGCCGGCGTTGATCGGGCGCCTGGTGACGATCCCCTACTACCCGCTCTCCGGCGAGATGCTCGGCGGCATCGTGCGACTCCAGCTCGGCCGCATCGGCAAGCGCCTGCGCGACAATCACGGCGCGGCCTTCACCTATGACGATGCCGTGGTCGAGCACATCGTCGCGCAATGCAATGACCCGGATTCGGGCGGGCGCATGATCGACAACATCATCACCAACTCGATGCTGCCGGCGCTCTCGCGCAGCATCCTCAACCTGCAGCTGGAAAAGAGGCCGCTCACCGAGGCGAGCGTCAGCGTCGAGAATGGCGAGTTTCGCTACGTCTGCGTCTGACGGAGGGACGGCATTGGAGAGCCGGGACTATCGCGGCAACCCTCTGTTTGCACTATACTTATGCCCGATAAGGGTGACGCTGCCTCGCTTCGCGTCACGCCACCGTGGCTCGCCGACAGCGCGATCTGGCGGCCGTGTACTGGAACGAGGGTCATGCAGCCCGTTCGACTGAAGCGGCGCGACGAGGAGAGGGCCGTCGCGCCGGCGTCCAGCCCGCAGGCCGGGCTTGGTCAATCGCCGCGGCGGCGGGGTTTTGGCTCGGGCGGTTCCTCGCGCGGTCGTGGCGGCCTGCTGCCTTGGTCGATCGCCATCGCGGCTTGCCTAGCCGCCGGCGCGACCGGCCATCTGCTCCATCGCGAAAAAGGCCGCGTCGCCGCCCTGGAGCAGGAGCAGGCCTTCCTGCAAAGCAGCTATGACGAAAAACTGAAGGCGCTGCAGCGGCGCCTGGTCGGCGCGATCATGGCGCAGGGCGCCTCGCCTGGTGTGCCGGCGCAGCCGGGGCAGGCACCCACCGCCGGGGGCGGCGCGCAGGACCATCTTGCCGATCTGATCACCCGGCAGATCGAACTCGAGGCACGCCAGGCGCTGCTGGGGGCCCTCGCAGGACAGGCGGTCGGGCCGGTGCTGCCTCAGGGCGGGGCGCAGGCGACCGGCGGCAATCAGTTCGCCGGCGGGTCCAGCATCTTCGACAAGGTCAATCCAGCGGTGTTGGCGCAGCAGCGCCGCCAGGTTGCGGCGCAGGTCAAGGCGAGCGAGGCCCTGTCCCTCGATCAGCGCATCACCTTGCTCGGTCAGTCGCTCGACCGGGTCGAAAACGGCCAGTCGCAGCAGATCGCCGGGCTGGGGCGGCAGTTCGTCAGCCGGGTCCAGGAGGTCAGGGTTGCGCTGGGAGAGGTTGGCCTCGATCCGGCCAAGGTCAAGCTGCCGGCGGCGCGTGCTGGCATGGGCGGCCCGCTGGTGCCGCTCTCGGCCTCGATCAGGCCGGGTAGCTTCGAGCACGCGCTGATGCAGCTCAATCAGGCGCGTTCCGTCTACGGGCGCTGGCGCGATCTTGCGACCATCGTGCCGTTCCAGCGGCCGCTCGAAGGGAATGACAGCACGACCAGCAATTTCGGCCCGCGCAGCGACCCGTTCACCGGGCAGACGGCTATGCACGCCGGCATGGATTTCCGCGGTGAGACCGGCACGCCGGTGCGGGCGGGAGGCGCCGGGCAGGTGCTGCGCGCCGAGGTTTCCGGCGGCTATGGCAACCTTGTCGAGCTCGACCATGGCAACGGCGTCACCACGCGCTACGCCCATCTCAGCGCGTTCGACGTCAAGCCGGGCCAACTCGTCGCAGCCGGGCAGGTGATCGGCCGCGTCGGCTCGACCGGGCGCTCGACCGGGCCGCATCTGCACTATGAGACACGCCTGTCTGACCAGGCGCGAAATCCGCTGAAGTTCATCGAGATCGGCGACAAGCTCTCGGTCGGGCTCGGCGGCGTCCGCTAAGGGAGGACCCGGTCGGTCGCCGCCATTCTGAGCGCGGCTGTACGGAATGCCGGAAGCCTTCGGCGGACGCCGATGCGCCGCGAGGAACCGGATCGGCGAGGCGGCCTCTAGCTGGCGCTCTTGCTGTCGGCTGGCGCTTCGACCTCGCGGCAGGACGTGGCGGTATCGTAGAAAAAGCGCTCCTCGGCGATGCGGTCGCCCACCCAGCGCTGGATCGCCAGCTCCTCCAGGCGTCGCGCGCTGCCATCCTTGCCGATCGCGTCGAAGACCCAATGAACGACGACGCGGTCGCCATCGACCACCAGGGCGCGAGGCGGGTGAGTGTGCATGCGTTCCAGCCGGGCGAGCGCCTTCGCCTCATGCGCCATCAGGGCTTCGCGCCCCCGGCGAGGTTCGCCGAGATTCTCCTGCATGCTGGCGCCTTCGGTATAGAAGTCGCGGATGGCGCCGACATGGTCGCCGCTGACGACCGCGGCGATGAAGGCCTCCACTCTGGCGCGCTCGGGCATGCTCGGTCTCCATCACGATGGCAGATCGAGATGGCATCGGCATGCCACGGGCGCAACCGGGCGAGGGAAGATCAGGCCCGCCGCTGCTTCGGTGCTCCCGGCGTGGTCGGCGTCACCGGCGCCGCCGGATCGCTGGCCGGAAAGCTCTCGCGCAGGGCTTCGTCGAGCCGCTTCTCGGCCGAGCCATTGCCTTCCTGCTTCTGCTTGCGCTGTTCCTTGCGCAGACTTTCGACGGCCTTGTTGGCTGTTTTCGTCATGGCTTCCCCCTGTCGATCATGTCGCTCCGACAGTCGTCTTGCGACCGGTTCGGAGCCTTGCCGATCAAACGCGGGCCCTCGCCGGAAGGTTCCGAACGCTGCCGGACGAGGCTTCGGACCGGGAGGATCTTCTCCATCGCCGGGCAAATATGGAATTTCACGCTACCGCCTGTGAATTGATGTTCTGCTGTCCCAGGGATATTGAGAATGTTCGTTTTACAGAACATTCGGACGTTCCATGAAGCAGGCGGCGGAGTGTGGCGGCGACGGTATCAACCGAGTTTCAGCGCGGTCGACTGAGCAATCTGGCCTCGTGAAAGCGCTCAGCCGTCAGGTCGAAGAGTTGATTGTCTCGTTCGGAACGACGGATGCCGCTGCAAGGCTTGCTGGGCTCTGTGAGACGATCGATGGCCGGCTCGTCTTCACCACCAGCTTCGGCCTCGAGGATCAGGTCGTCACCCATCTGATCGCCACGCAGCGTCTGCCGGTCGAGATCGTGACGCTCGATACAGGCCGGCTCTTTCCCGAGGTTCACGCGCTCTGGGCAAAGAC
>JAEXUU010000478.1 GCA_023452965.1 Pseudomonadota bacterium
AGCGCGGTGAGCGTGGCGAACGCCGCTTCGAGCGCCAGGACGGCCAGCCGGCCCCCTATGCGCCGCGCCCCGAAGCCCAGCCCGGCGCCGAGCAGCCCGATTTCGCTCCGGCCCCGAGCCAGAGCGAGCGGCGCCCCGAGCGTCAGCCGCGTGGCGAGCGCCAGCGCCGCTCCGAGGCTCCGGCCGTCGCGGCCGAGCAGGAGGTCGCCGCCGCACTGCCGGCTTTCCTGACGACGCCGACGCGCGTGCCGATCGCCATCGCCAACGACGAGCCGGAAGCCGCCGCCCCCGCGCCGGCCCCTGCCCCCGTCGCCGAAGCTGCGGCGGTCGAGACCGCCGACGCCGCGCCTGATGCCGAGAAGCCCAAGCGGGCGCCGCGCCGTCGCCGCTCGCCGCGCGAGGTCATGGATGCGCTCGGCTCCGACAGCGATACCGCGGCGGAGTGAGCGCAGGCTGCGACCACGCGATCACCAAGAACGGATGAGGGCCCGCAAGGGCCCTTTTTCGTGTCAGGCTATGGCGGCGGAAACAGGCTCGGGCGCCGCCACGGCTTCGAGCCGGGCACCGCGGGACAGGGTGCCACCGGCGAGGATCCGGCAATAGATCCCGCAGTCGACATGGCCATAGGCCTGCATCAGGGCCTTGGGGATCTGCAGATCGCGGACACCGGTTTGCGGATCGACATTGGTGGCGGCGCAGCGTTCGATCCGTTTGATCACCGAGAGGCGCAAACCACCCGGTCCCTCCAGCTCCCGCCCGACCAGATCATTCTCGGCCCAGGCCGGGAGATCCTCGACCATGACATTGCCGCGAAAGCGCAGCGGGTCGATGGCGACGCCCATTCGCGCTGCGAGATCGGCGACGCTCGCCAGATTGATGATCGAGAGAAAGCCCGAGCGCGAATCGGTGAAGCGATAGCCTTCCGGCGCGGCCAGCAGACGCGGCCGGCCGCGCAGTTCGTCCGGCATGAAGCCTTCGAAGAAGGCGGAGAGGCGCTCCTGCCCCTCCGGGCTTGCAGGCGCGATCCGCAGGACCTCGGCACCTTCCTGCGCGATCACCAATTCGCCGCTGGTATCGTCATGGCGAGTCTTGAGCCGCGCGAGGGACTCGTTGCGCATCAGCATCAGGTATTTGATCTTGGGCTGGTGCACCGGCTCGGCCGGATCGAATCCCGAGGGCCCGTTCTCGATGGCGAAGAGACGGTCTCCCGGGAAGTAGCCGCCGGCCGGGAGCACCGCGCTTGCCAGCGGTTCGGGCGAGAGCCCCTTGACCGGGTAGCGGTAGAGCGATGCGACGCGCATGGTCTTGTCCTCGGCAGTGCGACGAGGCGGGACCTTGCCATGCCAGGGGGCCGGCAATCCAGCGCCTAGCCGGCAGCGATCGATGAAATGCCTAGATCGGACCGATCAGGACGCGTTGCCCGCTCCGAACTCATCCTCGCTCTCGGCGACGGAGCGCTGGCAGCCCCAGCCCGAGAGCACGTCGTCGGTCTGGTCGATGACAAAGAAGCGCGCCGCATCGCGCTCATAGCCTTCGGCGAGCAACCGGTCGTAATCGGTGTGGCTGTGGCGGACATGGCTGCCGAGGGCCAGCCAAAGCGCAGTGGTGGGCGGCAACGCCTTCATCTGATTGCGTCCGGCGAGCTCCAGCACCGCCTCGGCATCGCTGAGCGGAATACCGGGCGCCAGCGCCCGCAGCGCCTTGCGAATCGCTTGTTGCCGCTTGGTTCCGACCATGGCCGTACGCTGGGCGGGGGCAGCGACGATCGTCAATCCCAAACCGCCGCCGCCCCCCTTACGTTGCGCAGATGCAACACCTATCTGTCTGAACGAGGGGTCGCCCGACAGGGGCTCCATCCTGATGAAAGGCAGCCGGCTCCGCCGCCACGGGGCGCGACCGGCGGGCGGAGGTATATTGATGAACATTGAGAAATACACGGACCGGGCGAAGGGCTTCCTGCAGGCAGCCCAGACCATCGCGATGCGCGAGGGCCATCCCCAGTTCACGCCCGAGCATGTGCTGAAGGCGCTGCTCGACGATGGCGAAGGCATGGCCGCGGGCCTGATCGACCGCGCGGGCGGCCAGTCGCGCCTGGCCAAGCAGATGGTCGACGCGGCGCTGGCCAAGCTGCCCAAGGTGAGCGGCTCCGGTGCCAGCGGCCCGCAGCTGACGCCTGCCCTGGCGCGCGTCTTCGGCACCGCCGAGACGGCCGCCGACAAGGCCGGCGACTCCTTCGTCACGGTGGAGCGGCTGCTGCTCGCGCTCGCGATCGAGAAGGAGACCGAGGCCGGCAAGGTGCTGGCCAAGGCCGGCGTCACGCCGCAGAGCCTGAATGCCGCGATCGAGGCGATCCGCAAGGGCCGCACCGCCGATTCCGCTTCGGCCGAGCAGAGCTATGACGCGCTGAAGAAATATGCGCGCGACCTCACCGCCGCGGCGCGCGAAGGCAAGCTCGACCCGGTCATCGGCCGCGACGAGGAGATCCGCCGCACCATCCAGGTGCTCTCGCGCCGGACCAAGAACAATCCCGTGCTGATCGGCGAGCCCGGCGTCGGCAAGACCGCGATCGCCGAAGGCCTTGCGCTGCGCATCGTCAATGGCGACGTGCCCGAGAGCCTGAAGGACAAGGAGCTGCTCGCCCTCGACATGGGCGCGCTGATCGCCGGCGCGAAATATCGCGGCGAGTTCGAGGAGCGGCTGAAGGCCGTGCTCTCCGAGGTCTCGGCCGCGGCGGGCGGCGTCATCCTGTTCATCGACGAGATGCACACCCTCGTCGGCGCCGGCAAGACCGACGGCGCGATGGATGCCTCCAACCTCCTGAAGCCGGCTCTGGCGCGCGGCGAGCTGCATTGCATCGGCGCGACCACGCTCGACGAGTACCGCAAATACGTCGAGAAGGACGCGGCACTCGCCCGTCGCTTCCAGCCCGTCTTCATCGACGAGCCGACGGTCGAGGACACGATCTCGATCCTGCGCGGGCTGAAGGAGAAGTACGAGCAGCATCATCGCGTCCGGATCACCGACTCGGCGCTGGTCGCGGCGACGACGCTGTCGAACCGCTACATCACCGACCGTTTCCTGCCCGACAAGGCGATCGACCTCGTCGACGAGGCTTCGGCGCGCCTGCGCATGCAGGTCGATTCCAAGCCCGAGGAGCTCGACTCGATCGATCGCGAGATCGTCCGCCTGCGCATCGAGCAGGAGGCGCTCAAGAAGGAGAGCGATGCCGGCTCGCAGGAGCGGCTGCGGCGGCTCGAGGCCGAGCTCGCCGAGCTCGAAGCCCGCTCCGCCACGATCACGGCGCGCTGGAAGGCCGAGAAGGACAAGCTCGGCCATGCCGCCGAGATCAAGACCAAGCTCGACAATGCCCGCAACGAACTGGCGCAGGCGCAGCGCAAGGGCGAGTACCAGCGCGCAGGCGAGCTCGCCTATGGCGAGATCCCGCAGCTCGAGAAGATGCTCGCCGATATCGAGGCCAATGGCGACTCGTCCGGCATGGTCGAGGAAGCCGTGACGCCCGACCATGTCGCGCAGGTGGTCAGCCGCTGGACCGGCGTGCCCGTCGACAAGATGCTCGAAGGCGAGAAGGACAAGCTGCTGCGCATGGAGGAAAGCCTCGCCAAGCGCGTCGTCGGCCAGGAGGAAGCGGTGGAGGCCGTTTCCAAGGCGGTCAGGCGCGCCCGCGCAGGTCTGCAGGACCCGAACCGGCCGATCGGCTCGTTCATGTTTCTCGGACCGACCGGCGTCGGCAAGACCGAGCTGACCAAGGCGCTCGCCGCGTTCCTGTTCGACGACGAGACGGCGATGGTCCGGCTCGACATGTCCGAATACATGGAGAAGCACTCGGTCAGCCGGCTGATCGGCGCGCCTCCGGGCTATGTCGGCTATGAGGAAGGCGGCGCGCTTACCGAAGCCGTGCGGCGCCGGCCCTATCAGGTCGTGCTCTTCGACGAGGTCGAGAAGGCGCATCCGGACGTGTTCAACGTCCTGCTGCAAGTGCTCGACGACGGACGCCTGACCGACGGCCAGGGCCGTACGGTCGACTTCCGCAACGTGCTGATCATCATGACCTCGAATCTCGGTTCGGAGTTCCTGGTGAACCAGCCCGAGGGAGAGGACAGCGACGCCGTGCGTGACGAGGTGATGGGCGTGGTGCGCCATGCCTTCCGGCCGGAGTTCCTCAACCGGATCGACGACATCATCCTGTTCCACCGCCTGCGGCGGTCGGATATGGGCGCGATCGTCGACATCCAGATGGGCCGCCTCGACAAGCTCCTGAGCGATCGCAAGATCGCACTCGAGCTCTCCGACGAGGCGCGCGACTGGCTGGCCGACAAGGGCTACGACCCGGCCTATGGCGCCCGCCCGCTGAAACGGGTGATCCAGAAGTCGGTGCAGGACCCGCTGGCCGAACTGCTGCTCGCCGGCACGGCCCGCGACGGCGAAAGCGTGCCGCTGACGGTGGGGCCGGCCGGGCTGATGCTCGGCGAGTTCCCCGCGGCGAGCGAAGCCCGTCCGGCAGGGGTTGCGCTGAACTAAGTTGCGGC
>JAEXUU010000481.1 GCA_023452965.1 Pseudomonadota bacterium
CATCAGCGCCGCGGCCGAGCATATCGAACGGACGGCGCGGCTGGCGGAATAGCCGGTTGGCCTGAGAACGAAGGAAAGGGACGGACACGATGGATCTGACGATCAAGGGCCTGCGCGTGCTGGTGACGGCGGGTGCCAATGGTATCGGCCGCGCGACGGCGCGGGCCTTCGCGGCAGAGGGCGCCAAGGTCCATATCTGCGATGTCGACGAGAAGGCGCTCGCCGAAATGGCGCAGAGCGATCCTGCGATCACGCGCTCGGTCTGCGACGTCTCCGACCGCAAGGCGGTGGCGCGGCTGTTCGAGGAGACCATTGCGGTGCTCGGCGGGCTCGATTGCCTGGTCAACAATGCCGGCATCGCCGGGCCGACCGGGCGCGTCGACGAGATCGCGCCCGAGGACTGGGACGCTTGCGTCGCCATCGACCTGACCGGCCAGTTCAACTGCACGCGGCTTGCGGTCGAGCACCTCAAGCAGTCGAAGAACGCCTCGATCGTCAATCTTTCCAGCCAGGCTGGCAAGCACGGCTTCCCGCTGCGCTCGCCCTATGCGGCGGCGAAATGGGGCGTGATCGGCTTCACCAAGGCGCTTTCGGCCGAGCTCGGCGAATTCAGCATCCGGGCGAACGCGATCTGCCCTGGACTGGTCGACGGCCCGCGCATCCAGAGCGTGATCGCCAACAAGGCGCGCTCGCTCAACGTCTCGCATGAGGAGATGACCGGGCGGCTCTTCGCCGGCGTCTCGATCAAGCAGTTCGTCGACCCCAACGACATCGCCAAGCAGATCGTCTTCCTGGCCTCGCCCTTCGCCAAGACGATTTCGGGACAGGAGATTTCGGTCTGCGGCGATACCCGCATGCTGAGCTGAGGCGCTGGCGTCATGCTCGCCCTTGTGCCGAGCATCCACGGCTTGAACACGACACTGCCCAAAGGAAGACGTGGATGGTCGGGACAAGCCCGCCATGACACCAGAGTTCGCGGCCCGCTTGCCCTGTACCTTCCGCCCTTAATCGCCTAGAGGATGCCGCTTGGACAGGAGCGGCGGCTTGGCGAAGGGCGTGCATCACGAATTCGGGGCCGGGGCAGGCCATGACGATGGCGAGGGATCGAGCGATCGCTCCTTCGGCTTCGTCTTCGCGGCCGTCTTCGCGCTGATCGGCCTCTACAATGCCTGGCATTCCGGCAAGGCTTGGCCCTGGCTCGCGCTGATCGCCGCCGGGTTCCTCGCCGTCGCGCTGATCCGGCCTGCGCTGCTCGCGCGGCTGAACAGGCTCTGGATGAAATTCGGCCTGCTGCTGGCGATGATCATCAACCCGATCGTGCTCGGCATCCTGTTCTTCCTCGTCTTCACGCCGATGGCGCTGGTCGCCCGGCTGGTCGGCAAGGATTTTCTCAAGCTCAGGTCTCAGCCGGAGGCGAAGAGCTACTGGGTCGTCCGCGACCCGCCGGGGCCGGAACCGGTCTCGATGAAAGACCAGTTCTGACAGGGAATCACCGATGTCGTTCCTGCGCGAGTTCTTCCGCTTCATGGCGGCGCGAAAGAAGTTCTGGCTGGCGCCGATCCTCCTGATGTGCGTGCTGCTCGGCGGACTGCTGTTCCTGACCAAGGGCAGCGCGATCGCGCCCTTCATTTACACGCTGTTCTGAGCCGCAAGCGGATGCGCATTCTCGGCATATCCGGGCTCTATCACGACAGTGCGGCCGCGCTGGTCGTCGACGGGCGGATCGAGGCGGCGGCGCAGGAGGAGCGCTTCACCCGCAAGAAGCATGACGCCGAGTTCCCGAAACATGCGGTCGAGTACTGCCTTTCGGTCGCCGGTTGCGGGCTCGACGAACTCGATGCGGTGGTCTTCTACGACAAGCCCTTCATCAAGTTCGAGCGCCTGCTCGAAACCTATCTCTCCTTCGCGCCGCGCGGCTTCCAGTCGTTCAAGATGGCGATGCCGCTCTGGCTGCGCGAAAAACTGTTCCAGAAGCAGATCATCGCCAAGGAGTTGAAGAAGCTCAGCCCCGGCTTCGATGTCGAGAAGCTGCTCTTCACCGAGCATCATCTCTCGCACGCCGCCTCCGCCTTCTATCCCTCGCCATTCGAGGAAGCGGCGATCCTGACCATGGACGGGGTCGGCGAATGGGCGACGATGACACTCGCGGTCGGCAAGGGCAACGATCTCAAGGTCCACAAGGAGCTGCATTTCCCGCATTCGCTCGGGCTGCTCTACTCGGCGGTGACCTATTACATCGGCTTCAAGGTCAATTCCGGCGAGTACAAGGTGATGGGCCTCGCGCCCTATGGCGAGCCGCGCTTCGCCAGGCTGATGCTGGAGAAGCTCGTCGACCTCAAGGAAGACGGCACCTTCCATCTCGACCAGAGCTACTTCAACTACAGCGTCGGTCTGACCATGACCAACGACAAGTTCGCCGCGCTGTTCGGCGAGCCGGTGCGCGGGCCGGAGCAGTTGCTGACCCAGTTCCACATGGACATGGCGGCCTCGATCCAGGCGGTGACCGAGGAGATCGTGCTGAGGCTCGCGCGTTCGGTGCGGGCCGAGACCGGCATGAAGAACCTCTGCCTCGCTGGCGGTGTCGCGCTGAACTGCGTCGCCAATGGCAAGCTGCTGCGCGAGGGCATCTTCGAGGGCTTGTGGATACAGCCGGCGGCGGGCGATGCCGGTGGTGCGCTGGGCGCCGCGCTCGCGGGCTACCACCTCTTCCATGGCAAGCCGCGCGACGTGCCTGCCAAGGGCGACGCGATGCGCGGCAGCTATCTCGGCCCGAGCTTCAGTGAGGCCGAGATCGAGGCCGAGCTGACGGCCGCCGGGGCGAAGTTCGACGTTCTGGACGATGCCGCATTGATCGAGGCAACGGCGCAGGGGCTCGCGGACGGCAAGGCGGTCGGCTGGATGCAGGGGCGGATGGAGTTCGGCCCGCGTGCGCTCGGCGGCCGCTCGATCCTCGGCGATCCGCGCTCCCCGGCGATGCAGAAGACGCTCAATCTCAAGGTGAAATACCGCGAGAGCTTCCGGCCCTTCGCGCCGTCCGTGCTGCGCGAGGATGTCGCCGACTGGTTCGAGCTCGACGGCGACTCGCCCTACATGCTGCTGGTCGCCGATGTCCGCGAGGAACTGCGGCGGGAGATGACGGCGGAGGAAAAGGCGCTGTTCGGCATCGACAAGCTGAACGTGCCGCGCTCGAGCATTCCGGCCGTGACCCATGTCGACTACTCGGCCCGCATCCAGACGGTCCATGCCGAGACCAATCCGCGCTATCACCAGCTGATCTCGCGCTTCAAGGCGCTGACCGGCTGCCCGGTTGTGGTCAATACCTCCTTCAACGTCCGCGGCGAGCCGATCGTCTGCAGCGCGACCGACGCCTTCCGCTGCTTCATGGGCTCGGAGATCGAGCTCCTGGTCGTCGGCAACTGCATCCTGCGCAAGGAGGATCAGGACCCGGCGCTGAAGCTCGACTACAAGGAAGCCTTCGAGCTCGACTGAGGAGCGCGGGGATAAGATCGCAATCGATCCCCGCCGCTTTGGGAGTCCGCATAATCGGCCGGCATGGCGCGCCTCCCGCGTGCCGAACCGACCTTGCGAGGCCCCATGAGCGAAACCCCGCGTCTCGGCCTGCCCCTGCTCGCCGCCGGGCAGGCGCAGAAGCATGTCACCCACAATGATGCGCTGATGCGGCTCGATGCGCTCGTGCATCTGGTCGTCGCCAGCCGCACGCAGACCGCAGCGCCAGCGTCGCCGGCTGAGACCGCGGCCTATATCGTCCCGGCCGGCGGCAGCGGCGCCTTCGCCGGTCGTCAGGATGAACTCGCCATCTTCGAGGACGGCGCCTGGAGCTTCCTGCCACCGCGCGCCGGCTGGCAGGCGTGGGTGAGCGACGAGGCCGAGCACCATGTCTGGACCGGCTCGCAATGGCGCCGCTCGCAACCCGAAAGCAGCCTGGGCGCTGCGCTCTGGGGGGTGAACGCAACGGCCGATGCGACGAACCGGCTTGCCGTCTCGGCCGACGCCACATTGTTCAACCATGCCGGCACGGATCACAGGCTCAAGCTCAACAAGGCGAGCGCGGCGCGCACGGCAAGCCTGCTGTTCCAGGACAACTGGTCCGGCCGGGCCGAGATCGGGCTCGCCGGCGACGATCAGTTCCGGATCAAGGTCAGCGCCGACGGCGCGAACTGGACCGAGGCGCTGGTCGTCGACCGGGCGAGCGGGCTGGTCAGCTTGCCGGCGAGCGACTGGGCGCGCGACGTGCCGCGGCCGAACCTGCTGATCAACGGCGACTGGCAGGTCAACCAGCGTGGCTTCGCCGGTGGAGCGCTGACGGCGGGCGCATTCGGCTATGATCGCTGGAAGGCGCATGCGGGCGGCGCCACGCTCAGCCGCGGCGGCTTCGATCTGACCCTGACCTCCGGCGCGATCCAGCAGATCGTCGAGCCGGCGCTCTGGGGCCTGTCGTCCTTCGCCTCGACACCGCTCTGCCTGTCAGTCGAGGACTTGAGCGGCGGCGATCTCGAGGTGACGCTCGGCAGCGTCTCGGGAACGATCGCCGCCGGAAGCGGCCGGCGCTTCGTCTTCTTGACACCGGCGGTCGGCGACAGCGGCAATCTCACGGTCCAGATCGCCCCCTCGGCGGGAGCGGTTACATTCCGTGCGATCAAGCTCGAAACGGGAAACGCGCCGAGCCCATGGCTGGCGCGCAATCAGACGCAAGAGCGGCAGCTCTGCGAGCGCTATCATTGGCGCCCGGGCATGCCGGTCCACCTCGACTGCTATCATGCCGCCTTTGGCTACATGCAGCAGCTGCTGAAATTTCCGGTCGCGATGCGGGCGATGCCGGCCGCAAGCTACACGGTCATAGCCGAGGCCAACATCTATGGTGGCGAGCGGTGGATCACGCCGAACTCCGCCGCCATTGCGGTCGCCTCGATCCGCGCCTCGGCGGAGGGGCGCACCTATGCCAGCTTCGACGAGATCGCCTTCGACGCCGAACTCTGATCGGCGGGCCGTTCAGCGCGCAGCTCGTCCCGAAGCGATCGCACTGTCATCGATCCTGCCGATTGGACGGGCGCGGTGCCCTGGCTCGATCAGGCCTTGAAGACGTGCGCTGCGCCGACGCCCTTGCGGGCACAGACATTGCGGGTATCGACCACGAGCTTCGCATTGGCGACGATCGAGGCGTAGTCGACATCGTCATGGTCGGTCGCGATCAGCACGGCATCATAGCCGGCGAGCGCGTCCTTGCCAATCGGAACGCTCTTGCGGCCGGTCAGCTCGGGGTGCTCGCGGGTCGGCGTGATCACCGGGATGAAGGGATCGTGGAAGGCGACCTCGGCGCCGCGCTTCTCGATCAGCTCGATCAGCTTGAGCGAGGGGCTCTCGCGCATGTCGTCGATGTTCTTCTTGTAGGCGATCCCGAGGATCAGGATCTTGGCATCGCTGAGATTCTTGCGGCCCTCGGATTCGAGCAGCCGGGCGAGCTGGTCGACCACCTGATAGGGCATGCGGGTATTGATTTCGCCCGCAAGCTCGATGAAGCGGGTCGTGATGTCGTATTCCCGCGCCTTCCAGGTCAGGTAGAACGGATCGATCGGGATGCAGTGCCCTCCGAGCCCCGGTCCCGGATAGAACGGCATGAAGCCGAAGGGCTTGGTCTTGGCGGCGTCGATCACCTCCCAGACGTCGATGCCCATCGCGGCGTAGACCGTCTTCAGCTCGTTGACGAGCGCGATGTTGACGGCGCGGAAAATATTCTCCGTGAGCTTCACCGCTTCGGCCGTCGCGGTCGAGGAAACCGGCACAGCCTTGACGACGAGGGCGCCGTAGAGTGCCAGCGACATCGCCAATGCGTCGGCGCCGTCGCCGCCGACGATCTTGGGAATCGTCGACGTCCCGAAATCGGGATTGCCGGGGTCCTCGCGCTCCGGCGAGAAGGCGAGGAAGAAGTCCTTGCCACTCGTCAGCGCGCTCGTGCTTTCGAGGATCGGTCGCATCACCTCCTCGGTCGTGCCGGGATAGGTGGTCGATTCCAGCACGACGAGCTGGCCCTTGCGGAGGCGCTGAGCGATCGCTTCCGTCGTTCTGACGACATAGGACAGGTCGGGTTCGCGATATTTGGTCAGCGGCGTTGGCACGGCGATGAGCAGCGCATCGGGCTCGCCAAGCCGGTCGAAATCGGTCGTTGCGACAAAGCGGCCGGTGCGGGTTCCCTCGACGATCAGGTCCATCGGAATATGCTTGATCGCGATCTGGCCGGCATTGAGCGCTTCGACGCGCTTCTGGTCGATGTCGAAGCCGATGACCTTGATGCCCTGCCGGAGCGCCGCGAGTGCGAGCGGGATGCCGACATAGCCGAGACCGATGACCCCGATCACGATGGAACGATCATCGACACGCTCGATGAACTGCTCGGCCACTGAGGACGTCACGGAACCTCCGGGAAATTCGGCGAAACACGCGACCACGCGCTTTCGTGCCGAGGCTGTCCCAGAGTTGCCGGGCGTCGTCAACAGCGGGCAATGCCGCGCCTCGACGCCCGGCAGCAGCTCTCAGTGAATTTCCGGCTCCGCCACCTTGGCCGTGCCGGTGAGGTAGTCGAAATCGCAGCCCTTGTCGGCCTGCTGGATGTGGGCGGCCGACATCTTGCCATAGCCGCGGGCATAGTCGCGGTCGGGCGGCGTCCAGCTCTTCAGGCGCTCGGCGATCTCCTCGGGCGTGAGATCGACCGAGATGCTGCGGGCCTCGACATCGACGCTGATGATGTCGCCGGTCTTCACCGCCGCGAGCGGGCCCTTGATATAGGCCTCCGGCGCGATGTGCAGGACGCAGGCGCCGTAGCTGGTGCCGGACATGCGGGCATCCGAAAGCCTGAGCATGTCGCGCACGCCCTGCTTCAGCAGCTTCTTCGGGATCGGCAGCATGCCCCATTCCGGCATGCCGGGTCCGCCGACGGGCCCGCAATTCTTCAGCACCATGATGTGCTCGGCGGTGACGTCGAGATTCTCGTCGTTCACCGCCCGCATCATCGCGTCATAGTCCTCGAAGACCAGCGCCGGGCCGGAGTGCTTCAAGAGGCGCGGCTCGGCGGCGGAAGGCTTGATGACGCAGCCATCGGGGGCGAGGTTGCCCTTGAGCACGGCGAGCCCGTTGGCGGTCGACACCGCCTTGTCGAGCGGGCGGATGACGTTGTCGTCATAGACCTGGGCGAGGGCGATCGTCTCCGAAATCGGCTTGCCGGTGACGGTCATCGCGTCGGTGTGGAGCTTGCTCTCGAGCTGCTTCAGCAGGGCCGGGAGCCCGCCGGCATAGAAGAAATCCTCCATCAGGAACTCGCCGGAAGGCCGCAGATTGGCGATCACCGGCACCTTGCGCGAGAATTCGTCGAAATCGTCGGGGGTGAGCGGCACACCGGCGCGGCCGGCCATGGCGACGAGATGGATGATCGCATTGGTCGAGCCGGCGACCGCCATGTGGACGGTGAGCGCGTTCTCGAAGCTCTTGCGCGTCAGGATGCGGTCCGGCGTCAGGTCTTCCCAGACCATCTCGACGATGCGCTTGCCGGCAGCCGCCGCCATGCGCGGATGGGCGGCGTCTGCGGCGGGGATGGCGGAGGCGCCGGGGAGGGTGAGGCCCAGCACCTCGGCATGGCTCATCATCGTCGCGGCCGTGCCCATCACCATACAGGTTCCGTGCGAGCGGGCGATGCCGCTCTCCATGTCGCGCCATTGCTCGTCGGAGATGTTGCCGGCCTCCTTCTCGGCCCAGTACTTCCAGACATCTGCGCCGGAACCCAGTACCTTGCCGGCCCAGTTGCCGCGCAGCATCGGCCCGGCCGGCACGAAGATGAAGGGCAGGCCGGCGCTGCAGGCGCCCATGATCAGGGCCGGGGTCGACTTGTCGCAACCGCCAAGCAGCACCGCACCGTCGAGTGGATGGGACCTGATCGACTCTTCCGCCTCCATCGCCAGGAAGTTGCGATAGAGCATGGAGGTCGGCTTCTGGTATTGCTCCGAGGCCGACATCACGGGGATCTCGACCGGGAAGCCGCCGGCCGCCCAGACCGCGCGCTTCACCGCCTCGGCACGGTCGCGCAGATGAGTGTGGCAGGGGTTGATCTCGGACCAGGTATTGAGGATGCCGATCACCGGCTTGCCCATGAACTCGTCATGGTTGAGGCCCATCTGCAGGGCCCGCGAGCGATGCCCGAAGGAGCGCAGATCGCTCGCCCCGAACCAGCGCTTCGAGCGCAGCGTGTCGGGCGTCTTGCGGGGATGGGACATCGGCGTTTCCTCGGTGTGTTCTTTTGCAATTCAACAACTTGTCATTCCGGGGCGGCCCGCAGGGTCGAACCCGGAACCCACGACTGGGTGAAACGACTTTCACTAGACGAGGGGCTCACCTGGTCGTGGGTTCCGGGTTCATCGCTGCGCGAGGCCCCGGAATGACAGGGGTTATTCCGCCGCCGCCCGCTGGCCGCCCCAGCTCGAAACGATCGCCCGCAGCTCGGCGCGCTCGCTCTCGTTGAGCTCCGGGAGGCCGGGCAGCCGCACCGGGCCGACATTCGTGCCGAGCAGGCCGAGCGCTTCCTTGACCACGGTGACGTTGGCGCCGTTGCCGTATTTCGTCCTGAGCTTCTCGAAGCCGGCAATGGCGTCGACCTCGCGGCGCGCGGTGCCGTAGTCGCCGGCCTCCAGCGCCCGCCAGACCGCCAGCGAGCGCTCGGGAGCGACATTGATCAGCCCGGAGGTGAAGCCGCGCGCGCCGAGCGCGTAGAAGGGCGCGGCCCAGCCCTCGGCGAGGCCGCAGATCCAGTTGGC
>JAEXUU010000488.1 GCA_023452965.1 Pseudomonadota bacterium
TGCCCTGCGCATCGACCTTGAAGAGATGGCCGGTGCCTTCGCCGGTATCACGGTCATAGCCGTTCTGCGGGGTGGGATAGCGGGTGGTCGGCTTCTTGATCTCGACCGAGGAGATGAAGAAGGCATCACCGATCTTGACCATGCCCTGGGGGTGGTGCGTCGGGAACTGCAGCTCGACCGCCGCCTTTTGCGTCCATTGCGTGCCGCGGGTCAGCTTCGGGATCAGGGTGTTGAGGGCCGGATCGGCGGCATGGGCCTGAGGGCTCGCGGTCGGAATGGACAGGGCCGCCGCGGCCAGGGCGGTCAGGCCGGTGAGAACCGTCTTCATGCTGCGTCCCTCCCGTTTTCGCTTCGTCGCGCGAAGCGGTTCTGCGAAGCTCCGGCCTCGTGCCGGGCCGGCAATACGGCGATGTGACGGTGAAGAACGGCGTCGGCCTCAGCGTTGCGGGTCGTTCTCCAGCAGGATCGGCTTGCCGTGCGGGGTCGCCTCTGCGGCCCGTTCCCAGGCGGCGCTGCGGGCGTCGACCCCCTCATGGCTCGCCAGGCCCTTCTCGATCAGCAGATGCTCGAGCGCCTCGCACCAGCGCTCGTAGTAATCGGAGCCATCGCGGCAGCCGCCGGCAGCGAGCGCCTCGCGGATCTCGGCGCCGAGCGCCTGTGCCCATTCATCGGCGCTGAAGATGCCGCGATTCTGCAGGGCGACGACCAGGGCGAAGGCCTGCGCTTGCCAGGGCTCGGCGAAGATCGGCCCCTCGGCGTCGCGCGGGATCGGCGTATCGGCGGCGAGCGCCGCCGCGAGATCGTGCTCAGGCCGGCTCAAGATAGCTTTCCCAGGCTTCGATGCTGACGCTGGAATTGGGATCGGCATCGCGGCCCCAGAGCTCGGGGCCGGTGAAGACGACCGTATAGAGCCATTGCGCGGTCTCGGGCGCGCCATGGGCGCCAGTGTCCGGGAAGACATGGCAGCCGGTGACGCGCTCGACCATACCCTGCTTGCCGCGGGCATAGCGCGGCAGGCGGGTATGGTGCTGCGGGTGCATGACGATGGTGCGGACCTTGTCGCCGACCTTGAAGCGCGCCGGGGCGGCCGCTTCGCGCTCATAAGGAAAGCCGCGGCGCAGCACCGCGGGGACATCGGTCCCTTTCAGGACCCGCTTCGGCGTGGTGCCGGTGCCGCCGGAGGCGCCGCTGTCGAGTTCGGCAGGGGTCGCGAAGCCGTGCCGCTGCAGCACGGTGCGCAGGCCCTCGTACCAGATCTCGTAATAGGACAGCGACAGATAGTCGGCCGGCGGGATCGCCTCGCGCGCATGGCGGATCTCGTCGATCGTCCAGTGTCCCATGGCGCCGGCGGCGACGTTGAGCGCCAGCATCCGCGCTTCCCAATCGGCGTGGAAGATCGGTTCGTTCGGCTCGGGGAGAACCGGGCCGAAGCCCATCTGGCCGCCGAGATCCTGCCCGCCATTCATGCCCGGGCTCCCGCCTGCAGCAGGGCGACGCCGATCATCGAATCGCGCGTGACGATCTCCGCCAGCTCGTCCTCGGACCAGCCCTCGGTACCTGCCGGGCGCTGCGGCACGACGATGAAGCGGGTCTCGGCGGTCGAATCCCAGACGCGGATCCGCTGGCCCTCAGGCAGGGTGACGCCGAAATCGGCCAGGGTGCCGCGCGGATCGATCACCGCCTTGGCGCGGTAGGGCGGCGACTTGTACCAGACCGGCGGCAGGCCGAGCACCGGCCAAGGATAGCAGGAGCACAGGGTACAGACGATGAGGTTGTGCTCCTCCGGCGTGTTGAACACCGCAACGATGTGCTCGCCGCCACGCCCGCCATAGCCGAGCTCGGCCACGGCGGCGGTGCCGTCCTGCTTCAGGCGCTGCGCATAGGCAGGGTCGCTCCACGCCTTGGCGACGACGCGGGCGCCGTTGCGCGGGCCGACCTTGGTCTCATAGGTCTCGACGATGGCATCGAGCGCCGCCGGGTCGACATAGCCCTTTTCGACCAGCAGCGATTCCAAGGCCTTCACCCGCGCCTCGATCGGCGTGAAATGATTGTCGTGCTCGTGGTCATGATCGTGGTGATGATGGTGGTCATGGCCGCTCATCGCCGCCTCCTCCTCACGCCTGCCGGCCCGTCAAGCCAGCCTGATCCTGGCAGCCCGCTCGATCCTCACCGCGAAGGCCACCAGCGACTTGTCCGAGCCTCTGGGCCCGATCACCGACAGCCCGAGCGGGGCATCGTCGCGATAGGCGACCGGAATCGAAATCTGCGGGAAACCCGAAAGCCCGGCAAGGCAGAGCAGACGCAGGGCCCGGTTGCGGAAATCATCGAGCTCGCTCTCGCCGGCGCTGACCAAAGGCGCGATGTCCGGCACGGTGGGCAGCAGCAGCACGCCGTCCTGGCCGAGCAACTTGGCGAGCTTGGCGCGGAAGTTGCGGCGGACGGTGTCGCCGCGCGCGACCTCGGCGTCGCTGACCGAGCGGCCAAAGGCGAAGCGTTCGGCAACGCCCGGGCCGAGCGGCGGAGCGAAGCGCTCGATCATCGGCCCGTCGGCCGTCCAGGCCTCGCGGCCCTGGAGCCAGCGAAAGGCCCAGTAGAGCGCGTCCATGTCGCGCACCGCGCGAACGCTTTCGGGCTGGCCGAGCAGCGGCACGAAGCGCTGGACCGCATTGCGCAGGATGCGCTCCGCCTCCGGCACGGCCTGGGCGAAGAGGTCGTCGGCAAGCAGCAGCCGCGGCCGTTCCGGAAGGGTCGTGCGGTCCTTGCCGAACACGACATTGGCGACGCGGGCGAAGGTCTCGCCGTCACGGGCGAAAAAGCCGGCAGTGTCGAAGCTCTCCGCCAGCGGCCATGTCCGCTTCAGCGAGAGGCGGCCATGGCTCGGGCGGATGCCGAACAGCCCGCCATAGCTCGCCGGCGCGCGCACCGCGCGGCCGGTGTCGGAGCCGAGCGCGATGTCGGCGAGGCGCCCGGCGACTGCCGCCATCGAGCCGGAGGAGGAGCCTCCGGTGATCCGCTCCGGCGCTGCCGGATTCACGGGAGAGCCGAAATGCGCGTTCTTGCCGTTGAGCGAGATGGCGAGCTCGTCGGTATGAGTCTTGCCGACGAAGCGGGCGCCGGCATCGAGCAGCGCCTTCACCACCGGCGCGGTTCTGGTCTTGACGCCGGACTGCGCCAGCACGGTCGGTGAGCCCGCTCCGGTCGGGTAGCCCTTGACGTCGAACAGGTCCTTGACCGCCAGGGTCAGGCCCGTGAGCGGGCCAGAGGAGGCGTGCTTCACCGGCGCCGGCGGATAGGGAACGAAGCAGCGGAACGGATCGTCCTCGATCATGGCCTGTCAGATCCCCCTGGCATCACCGTCGGAACGCGGATCATGCGTCGCTTCGACATGGCCCTTCTGGTGCTTCACCAGCATGCCGGCATGGCCGAACTGGTCGGAATAGGCCTCGCTGTATTCCTCGACCGGGTGCCCGGCGGCGGTCAGCCTCGCGAGCAGCATCGGGTCGAAGCGGCTTTCCAGCTTGAGCGAGATCGAGCCGGCGCCCCAGGTCCGGCCGAACAGCCAGCGCGGCGCGTCGACGGCGTCGGCGACGCTCTGGCCGAAGCGGTAGCGCGACAGGATCTGGGCCTGGAACTGCGGCTGGCCGTCGCCGCCCATCGCGCCATAGCTCATGATCCGGCCGTCGTCGAAGCGCGCCAGCGGCGGGTTGAGCGTATGGAAGGGCTTGCGGCCCGGGGTCAGGGGATTCAGCGCCTTGGCGTCGAGCGAGAAGGCGAGGCCGCGATTCTGCCAGTTGATGCCGGTCTTCGGCAGGATGCAGCCCGCGCCGTATTCCCAGTAGATCGACTGGATATAGGAGCCGGCGAGCCCGGAGCCGTCGATCGCGCCCATCCAGACGGTGTCGCCCTCGCCGGGCCGGAACGGCCAGCTCGCGGCGCGCTTGCGGTCGATCTTCTGCGCCTCGCGGGCAAGGACCGCCTCGCTCAGCAGGCTCGCCGGATCGATGGTCATGAAGGCGGGGTCGGTGATCACCTGGTCGCGCAGCGCCAGCGCGCGCTTCACCGCCTCGACCAGCCCGTGATGATGGTCGAAGCCCTCGGCCCGGGTGACGCCGAGCTTCTCGAATATGCCGAGGATCAGGAGCGCCGCCAGTCCTTGTGTCGGCGGCGGGAAGTTGTAGGCGGTCAGCCCCGGCAGTTTCAGCGACAGCGGCTGGACCGCGCGTGCCCGAAAGGCTTCGAGATCGGCGCGAGTGATCGGCGCGCCGAGGCGCTCGAGGTCGTCGGCGAGCTCGCGGCCGATATCGCCGCGGTAGAAATCGTCGAGCCCGGCATGGGCCAGTTGCTCGAAGGTCGCGCCGAGCGCCCGGGGCTTGCGCCGGTCGCCGGCCTTGGGGCGCTCGCCACCCGGCCAGAAGAAATCGCTGAAGCCCGGCGCGGCCTTCACCGCATCGACCTCCTGCGGCCAGGTGCGAAGCTCGGACGCCGAGATGTCATAGCCCTCGGTGCAATGGCGGATGGCGTCGGCCAGAAGGTCCTTCAGCGGGATGCGGCCGCCGAGGCTCTGCGCGAGCGCGAGCGCCGCCTGCCAGCCGCCGATCGCGCCGGCAACCGTGATCGCAGCATCGGCGCCACGGGAGGGCAAGGCGTCATAGCCCTTCTCGCGGTAGCGCTCGATCGTCGCGAGCGATCCGGCGCCGCCGCAGGCCTCGATGGCGTGGACCTTGCCGCCGGGCTCGTGCACGAGCCAGAAGCCGTCGCCGCCGATGGCGTTCATATGCGGGTAGACCACCGAAACGGTCGCCGCCATGGCGACCATGGCCTCGATGGCGTTGCCGCCTTCTGCAAGGATCGCCTGGCCGGCCTGCGAAGCGAGATGATGGGGAGCGGCGACCGCCGCGCTGGCGAAGACGGGAGAGTCGGGCATCAGGCTCTTTTCATTCGGGGTAGCGGTGACCATTTGCCGATCGGGCGCGATTTTGTTGCATGCCGGCGCCGCCTAGGCTAGGCGGTCTTCGCATGGGTCCGAGGAATGGAAGCATGGCCGCAGGGCGTACCAACTGGCGCAACATGATCCTGGTGATCTCGATGGCGATCCTGATCGGGGTCGAGCTGTTCGGGGTCGCCCTGGCTTCGGGCTGGGCGCTCGCCGGCATGTTCGAGCTCGGCCACATCGTCGCCTATGTGCTGATGACGCTGTTCTCTGGCTTTGCCGCCTATGGCATGGTCGTGTTCATGCGCCGCGTGGTGAAGATCGAGCGCCTGCACCCGCCCCACTGAGCCGTCACGGACAGGGCTTCAGCACCACCGGATCGGCCTCGGCCGGAACCAGCTCCGCCATCGCGCGGCAGGAATTCGCGACGCAGACGCGCCAGTCGGCCGTGGCGCCGGAGCGCCGCATCACGACCTCGCGCAAGGCTGGCAGCTTTGGCTGCCAGCGCCAGAAGCCGCCTTCCAACCTCGCCCCTTCCGGCGGGTCCATGCCGGCGCCCGAGCCCTGAACCCGCGCCTCGGCGAGGACGAGCCCGTCCGGGCTCTCCTGCCAGAGCTCTTCCCAGAGCGTCTTCTCGACTGAATGGCGCCAGGCCAGGGTGATCTCGGCGGCGCCGAGCGGCACGAGCAGTGCGCCGGCGGCAAGGCAGATCATGCCGCCTGCCGCGTAGCCGCTCGCGCACGCCAAAAATGTTGGCCGAAGATCGCCGCGGCCAGGGCGAAGCCGATCTCGTCGGTGATCGGGACGGCCGCGACCAGCAGCCCGGCCGCCAGCGCGGCGAGCACGCGCTCCCAGAGCGTCAGCGGCCGCAGGAGATAGCCGACGAAGGCCGTGCCCCAGAGCACCATGGCGAGCGACGCCTTGACCACGATGTAGCAGACGGCGAGCCAGTAGCCGGTGCCGGAGAGTCCCGCGACCGGCTGCAGCATCAGCGTCGGATCATAGACCGCGATATAGGGCACGACGAAGCCGGGCAGGGCGATCTTCACGGCCTGCACGCCGATCTTCATGCCGGAGACCTTTGCCATCGGCGCAGCCGCGAAGGCCGCGAGCGCGACCGGCGGGGTCAGGTCGGCCATGATGCCGAAATAGAAGACGAACATGTGGCTGACGATCAGCGGCACATCGAGCTGCAGCAGGATCGGCGCGGCGAGCGAGGAGGTGATGATGTAGTTCGGGATGGTCGGGATGCCCATGCCGAGGATCAGGCTGAA